>JAZNVY010000107.1:0-15384 GCA_045593105.1 Eubacteriales bacterium | reverse complement strand
ATCTACTGCGTCGTTACCGATCAGTATGGCAACAGCGTCAAGAGCAACGTGGTGACCCTCAATATGAAAACCGTTGCCAATATCACCAAGCAACCGATCAGCGTGACCGCGAACGCCGGCACCTATCCCAAACTTTTCGTCAAGGCAACGGGAGACGGTCTGACCTACCAATGGCAGATCAAGACCTCCTCTAACGCAGCATGGAAAAATACGACCACCAAAGGATATGCAACCGACACCATTACGGTCACCGCAACGGCGGCAAGAAACGGTTATCAGTACCGTTGCGTCATTACGGATCAATATGGAAACAAAGTAACATCCAATGCCGCAAAACTGACCGTAAAATAAAAAAGCAAAAGCGAGGTTCAATAGGAACCTCGCTTTTGGTATTGCTTGGGGGAAAGACCGTACTTATTTTTAAAGGCAGAGCTGAAATACGAGGGGGATGAATAGCCCACCATCGCTCCTACCTCCTCCACCGAGCGTTTTTCCTCCTGCAAAAGCTCTGCCGCGTGCTCCAAGCGGATATTATTCCGATACTCCAGCGGCGTATTTCCCGTAATATCCCGAAAGAGCCGCAGGAAATGATATTTACTCATATTGCAAAGCTCCGCATAATCACCCAGCGTCAGATCCTGCTCATAATTGCGATTCATATGCTGAATAGCAAGGGCGATCCGAGCAAAGCTCTCCCTTTTAGGGTGATTGATCTGGTGGGTCTCACGCTCCAAAATCGTCAACAGGTGCAACAGCTTATATACACAGAGCTTTTCATAAAACGGCTCTTTGTTTAACGTTTCTTCGATGATCTCCTCAAAGGCATCGCAGATCTGCCGCTTAAAGGGCAGCGGATAGACCCGGGAGGTCTTGAGGGTCGTCTGCATCGGCAGGGCATCGCACCGAAAATGGACGTAATAAAATTCCGCCGTCTTACTGCCCTCATAAATATGATGCTGCTTTTCGCCGGGGGCAAACAGGACGAAGGCTCCGGCTGAGGCGGTTACCGCCGTTTCAAAATAAAAGGTCTCGCTTTCCTTGGCCACGTAGAATAAAAGCCAGTCCTCCCGCCCGGCAGGGCGGTAGATCTCCCGGCCGGGTTTGGCAAAAATATGACCACAGCTGACCAGCTGTAAACCGGAAAATTCTTCTTTTTGCTCGGCATAGGCGTTATAGATCATAGCATCACCGCAATTTTTCTAAAGTTTTTCTCAATATATCCCATTGATTTTAAACTATTATAGCATTAAAATTAAAGTATGTCCATACAAAGGAGAGAAAAACGATGCCTATCAGAGAAACTTCATTCCGCATTGGTTGCGGCAGATATCAGCAAGCCCCCGGCATCCTTGCCACGCTGGGCGAGGAAGTGCGCCGTCTGGGTCATGCCCCCTTGGTAGTCGGCGGTAAGACCGCGCTTGCCATCACCCGTACCACCATCGAAGAAAGCTTATCCGCCTCTTGCGAGAAATACGAGATCGTTCTCCATCCCGGCACCTGTAACGAACCGCGCGCCCGGGAGCTTGCCGCCGAGGCGGCAGAAAAGGGGCTGGACGTCATCGTCGGCGTCGGCGGCGGTGTCTTGATGGATTTTGCAAAATTGATCGCCGATCTGGCGGAGCTTCCCGTCATCAACGTCCCCACCTCCTCCGCCACCTGCGCGGCCTACACCCCCTTAAGCGTCTGCTATACCCCCGACGGCGAGACGGTCGGAACCAAGCATTTCCCCCGGGAGGTCAACGCCGTATTGGTGGACACCGCCATCGTCGCCAACCAGCCGTCCAGACTGTTTTTAGCCGGTGTTTTTGACGCTTTGGCAAAATTTCTTGAGATCAAGCAACGCTTCAACGAAGCGGAGGATTACCCCTTGGGACTGGATTGGGCGTACGTCCTATCCAAAAGATCCTTTGAGGATCTCAGCAAAAAGACCGCCCTCGCACTCCAGGATATCCGGGACGGAAAGATCTCCCAAACGGTGGAGCAGGTCATCTTCTGCACCATCGCCGCCACCGGTGTCATCAGCGGGATTGCTCGCGGCTCCAACCAGTGCGCGCTGGCGCATAAGTTCTATGAGGGAACCCGTGCTATGTTCTTAAAAGAGAGCAGACCCTATCTCCACGGCGAGATCGTGGGCGTCGGGCTCCTGCTCCAGAACCACTTCAACGGCGAGACGGAGAACAACGGTTTTTTGCTTTCTTTGATGAAGCAGTATAAAATGCCTTGCTCCATTTCCGATATCGGACTTCAGCCCACCGAAGCCATCAAGCAGCTTTATTACGAGCGATTAATGGGCGGCAGTGCCATTGACGAGACCAATCCCGAGGAGCTGAAAAAGCTGCAGGCATGTCTTGATTATCTTTGGACGCTGAACTGAATGGAGGGAGCTACAATGAAACTATTGATCATCGCCGGAATGCCCTCGGCAGGAAAAAGCACCATTGCCAAAGAGATCAGCAAAGCACTGGGGCTTCCGGTATTGGAAAAAGACGAGATCAAGGAAGAGTTATTCGATACCTTAGGCTATGCCGACCGGGCAGAAAAACGGAAGCTGGACGTCGCGGCCACCGCCGTCTTGATGCGTAACGCGGAGTCCTTGCTCACCAGCGGCAGTTCCCTTATCATCGTAAACAATTTCCGCAAAGACATGGAAACGCCGGTCCGGGAAATGATCGACCGCTGCGGCTGTAAGGCCGCCATGCTCTTTTTGGGTGGGGACAACGACGTCTTTTATCAGCGGTACGTGGAGCGTGACCGCCGGCGGATGCGCCATCTGGGTCACACCTTTATCGACCGCTATCCCCCCTTGCCGGAGGATAATTTGAACGTCTCCATGACAAGAGAGGACTTTGCCGAGATCTTTGAACGGCAGGGGATGGCGGAATTTCAGCTGAACGGGCCGCGCATCGACCTGGATGCCACCTACCCTGAAAAAATTGACCTTCCTGCCCTGATCCAAGAGATCCGCAGTATGCTGGAGGAATAAAATGAAAAGAACATATACCTTAAAAACCGAAATCGCCGTCATCGGCGGCGGCCCGGCAGGGCTTTCCGCGGCGATCACCGCCGCCAGAATGGGAAAGCGCGTCCTGCTTTTGGAAAAGAACGGATATCTCGGCGGCAACGCCACCTTAGGACTGCCCCTTTTGGGCTTTTTGGATCTGGCCGGACGGCGGATCGTCGGCGGTATTGCCGAGGAATATATCCAACGGCTAAAAGCGCGCGGTCAATGCTTTGGCCACCGCACCTGCCCCAAGCATAATTCCGTCACCAACATCGACCCCGAGGGGTTTAAGATCCTGGCCATCGAGCTTTGCCGCGAGGCCGGCGTCGACGTCCTGCTCCATGCCGAAGCCTGCGACGTGGAAAAAGAGGGCGATACGATCCGGCGGGTGGTCTTTTACGGCAAGGGCAACCGCATCACCGTCGAAGCGGATCTTTATATCGACTGCACCGGCGACGGCGACGTGGCCTATCTTGCAGACTGCTCCTATGAGTCGGGTCAGCCGGGAACCGGCGTGCTCCAGCCGCCGACGGTGATGTACACCTTAGAGCAGGTGGATACCGAAAAGCTCTTCGACTATATCGAGGAGCACCCCGAAGAGATGACCTACAGCGCCTCCATCGACCACCGCCCCGGCTATGATGCGGATTACTTCCGCGCCAGCCCCAATCACGTTTTCGTGGGGCTCAGCAAGATCTTTGCACGGCTCCGGGAGGAAAACCGCTGCCCGGTGGAGCGCAATACTCTGATCTATATCAAAAGCGTCCATCCCGGCGAGGTCTACGTCAACAGCACCCGGCTTCTCAACACCGACGCCACCGATATTTTTGATCTTACCCGGGCAGAGCTGGACGGCCAGCTCCAGGCGGCGGCCTTGACCGAGGTCTTAAAAGAAGCGGTTCCGGGCTTTGAAAACGCCTTTATCTCGTCCATCGCGCCCACCCTGGGCGTCCGCGAGACCCGGCGGTTCAAGGGCATCTTCTGCCTCACCGGCGAGATGCTTTTAGACGGCGTGATCCCCGACGATACCATCGCCCTGGGCGGTTATAAAATCGATATCCATTCCGGCACCGACCGCAACACCGTCTTTAAGACCGTCCAAGAGCCCTTCGGCATCCCTTACGGATGCCTGGTCAGCGCAGAGGTCTCCAATCTCATGTTTGCAGGACGCTGTGCCTCCATGGATGCGGCGGCTTTGGCGGCGGTTCGGGTCATGCCCCAATGTATGTCCATGGGTCAGGCCGCCGGTATTGCCGCGGTCATGGCGCTGGAAAATAAGCAGACCCCTGCCGAGATCGACGTGGAAAAGCTCCGCGCCACCCTTTTGGAGCAGGATGCCATTCTGACCATGGAGCAGGTGCTCAAGGCTCCGGTCAATCAATAAAAGGAGAAGAATTATGCAGACTACCATTCAGCAAATTGAAAAGAATAAAATTATCGTCATCGTTCGCGGCGTAGCAAAGGAAAAACTGATTCCGCTGGCAGAAGCTATGTATCAAGGCGGCATCCGGCTCGTTGAATGTACCTACGATGCCTCCGGAAAAATCCCCGACGAAGAGATCGCAGAAAACATCCGGATGCTGGCGGCGCATTTTGAAGGGAAAATGGCAGTCGGCGCCGGCACGGTGCTGACCGAAAAGCAGGTGGAGCTGACCAAAAAGGCCGGCGGTAAATTCATTATCTCCCCGGATACCAATCCCGAGCTGATCGCCTTTACCAAAAAATGCGGTCTGGTCTCCATCCCCGGCGCTCTGACCCCCTCCGAAGTAGCTTCCGCCCATCGGGCAGGGGCAGACTTTATCAAGGTTTTCCCCATCGACCTCTTCGGTCCCAAATATGTCAAGACGCTCAAAGCGCCCCTTTCCCACGTCCGGCTGCTGGCGGTTAACGGCATTACCGCCGAAAATATGAGCGAATATCTGGAAGCCGGCGCCTGCGGAGTCGGCGTTGGAAGCGGAATCGTCTGCAAAAAGATGATCGACGAAAACAACTTCGACGGAATCGTCGGCTTGGCCGAAAACTATACCCAAAAAATCTAAACTAAAAAGCGAAGCGGAAATCTCCACTTCGCTTTTTTATTGAAGTAATAATTTGATCTTTTGGGGAAAATCCCGATAATCGTCGATGGTAATATAGTGGAAATCTGCCCGATAAACAGACTCATCGTTTCCGCCCTGCCCGTAATCATCGCCGATATAGACCACCTGATCGTGACGAAGTCCCTGCTCCTTACAATAAAGATCCAAGGCAAAATATTTATGGTAGGGCTTCGGCGCCATATCAAAGGAAGAGGAGCCTCCCACAAAAACATGATAATCTCCGAACGCCTCTGCAACCTCGTCATAGATTTTCCGCCGCTTGCTCCGGTCGGGATCAAAGGCAAGTTTATCCTCTTGCTTAGCCTTGGTGCCGAGAATGGGAAAGGTGACGCAGCCTGACGGATGAAATTCCACCGACTCACCGGCAAATTCTGTAAAGCCGTATTTTTCTCTTAATATTCGTACTTTTTCGATGATTTCCGCTTGATCGCAAGAAACCGCAACATCTCTTAGAATATCCAGATTTTTTGTTTGGGGATTATAAACGCCGTACTGCATTCCATAATTTCCGATGACATCAATGGGAAATTGCTCCAGCTGATTGAAAATCCGCTGAACTTGCCCCGCGCCCACCATCAGAAGTTTATAGCGCACGGAAAGGGCGGTCAAGGCCGCATGGTTTTCCGGGGTGAGGGAGGTCTTATGCTGGGTCAGCGTCCCATCCAGATCCATCGCCACCACTTTAATATCACGATACATTGCCCTCGCCTCCGTTCAAATCATAATTCAGCAAAAGAACCGTATAGCGATCCTTCAGATCCTTCGCATAGCGGACGGCATCTTGAATCTTTTCCTGCCCATAAAGGGTGTAAAAGGCGTTGATGTCGAGGTCTACTAAAGAAAGCAATTCCTTGATCTTTTCCGGAGTAGGCATCTCTGCCAGAACCTGCCGGATCTCCGCCTCCTTTTGATGATAGACCGGCATTCGATCGGCAGAATAGGTTCCCACCTTCTCCTGCAAGGCGATACACCCCTCGGCTACTGCGCCGTAGACCCGTTCCATCTCCTTGCGGTATGCGTTGCTTTCTTCCCGGTAGAGTTTCTCGGGAAACGGCTTTGCCAAAAGCTTTTGGCGAAGCTCTGCCGTCACGACGGTAGAGTAGGCCACGTCGATCCCATGGGGGAAATAGTCGGTACCGTGGACGATCCCCGTGATCTCAAAGAAATGGGAAAGATGATGCTCACTCCCCGACGCCGGACGGGAAGAACCGGCAAAACTCATCATAATGCCGATGATCACCAAGGCTTCCATCAGCGTCTTGACGCTTTCTTCCTCTCTTTTTAAAATGCCGTCTGCCAGATCAATGGTACGGGTGATCTGCTCGAAGGTCACATCGTAAATATACCGGCAAAAATACTCTCCGTTCACCAGATGGCTGAGTTTCCAATCGTTCAGCGCAGAGAATTTTCCGATGATATCGCCATAGCCTGCCTTAAGCATCTCCATCGGCGCCTTTGCCAGGACCTCGGTATCGGCAAGGATCGCCAAGGGCAGACCGGCAGGGTAGGTCACCTTCATGCCGTCGGTGATCATGGCCGCGCCGTTGGAGGCATAGCCATCCATGGAGGGCGCAGTCGCCACGACGATATAGGGGATTTGATGCTCATAGGAAACGTATTTACAAAGATCCTGGATAACGCCGGAGCCAATCGCCACGATCAGCTCCCGACCCGAAAGGGCGTCTTCCACCGCTTGGATCGCCCGCTCATTGGGTACCAGGATCTCACTCCCGGGAAAAAGCACCTTTTCCAGGTCTTTATCCCGCAATGCATCCACCGTCTGCGCGCCGGCGGCGGCAAAGGTATTCTCATCCGCGACGATCAAGATCTTGCCGTATTCTTTGCACAGCTCCTTGAGCCGGACAGCGGCATTTTTTTCAATATATACTGCTTGAATTGCGCAGGTATGCATCTTGCCGCAGGCACACGGCACACCGCGAAGCAACTGATTGATTTCCATATGAAGTTCTCCTTTACAGTTCAAGATAAAATAGTTATAATATATTCGGCATAAAAAATCAAGACGATATCGAAAATTTTTATATATCCCCGTCGTCCGACAGTCTTTTTTATTAAAAGGAGGTGGCACGCATGATCCCAAGAGATCGGGTGCTGAATAAGTTAGACGCCCTACTCAGAAGCAACGATTATCCGGAAGCCAAGCGGTTGCTGGAATACTGGCTCTCCGAGGCGGAATATACCGGCGATCCCCACGGCGCTTTGCTGATGCAAAACGAGCTGATGGGGCTATGCCGCAAGCTGGGAGAAAAAGAAGAGGCATTACGGCACGCCCATAAAGCACTGGAGCAGGTGCAGAAAATGAAGATTGAATACGACGTAGGCGCCGCCACCACCTATCTCAACAGCGCTACCGTTTTTAAAGCCTTTGGGATGCCCCAAGAGTCCATTGAACTCTTCCAAAAGGCGCGCGCCATCTATGAGTGGGAGTTATCTCCTTCGGACGATCGGCTGGCCGGTCTTTATAACAACATGGGCTTGACGCTGGTGGATCTGAAAGACTTCCGCCAGGCGGAAGAGCTCTATCAAAAAGCCCTTGCCGTATTGGAGCCTTTGCCGGAAAAAGAGCCGGAGCAGGCCATCACCTATCTGAATATGGCAACCGCCAGAGAAATGGAGTACGGGTTGGCCGAGGCGCAGACCATGATCGCAGACCTTGCTGAAAAAGCAAAGGCTTGCATGGAGATCGGCAAAGACCGGACGGACGGAAACTATGCCTTCGTCTCAGAAAAATGCGCATCGGTCTTTGAATATTACGGATACGAAGAATACGCCCGGGAGCTAAAGGAGCGTTGCAGGAGGATCTATGAAGGGGCTTGAGCTGGCAAGGCAATATTACGAAACCTACGGCATAGAAATGCTTCAGGAACAGTTCGCCGACGTGCTCTCCTATTTGGCCATCGGTCTGGTAGGGAGTGGGTCGGAGTGCTGCGGCTATGACGATGAAGCCTCCCAAGACCATGACTTTGAGCCGGGATTTTGCATCTTTCTGCCGGAAGAAGCCGTCATAGACCGACGGACCGAATTCCTGCTGGAGCGCGCCTACGCCAAACTGCCCAAGGAATTCATGGGCTACGAGCGCACCCCACTCAGTCCGGTGGGCGGAAACCGCCACGGTGTCCTCCGCATGGAGGAATTCTTTCTTTCCAAAACCGGAACACCGGACGGCAACCTCTCCCCGGAGCAGTGGCTTTACGTCCCGGAACAAAGCCTGCTGGAAGCTACCAACGGCGCCGTCTTTGCAGATCCGCACGGGAAGTTTACCGCCATTCGGGAAACGCTGCGCTATTTTCCGGAGGATATTCGGCGCAAAAAACTGGCAGGGTATCTTCTTTTAATGGGGCAGGCCGGGCAATATAACTATCCCCGATGCATTGCAAGAGGGGATACCGCGGCGGCGCAACTGGCGGTCTTTGAATTTGTCCAGAGCGCTCTGCACAGCATTTATCTGCTAAACCGTGCCTATATGCCCTACTATAAATGGTGTTTCCGGGGGTTGCAGCGCCTTTCTCGGCTCGGAGATCTGGCAAAGGATCTGGAAGAGCTGATCTCCAGCGGAAACGCCGACCAAACCGCGAAGCAAAAGGCGGAAAAGATTGAGGAGATCTGCCAAAAAATAGCAGACGAACTGCGTGCGCAAAACCTGACAACACTGCAAAACAACGAGATGGAACAGCAGGCCTATGCATTAAACGACACCATCACCGACTCCAATATCCGCAATCTGCATATCCTGCACGGAGTTTGAGCGCCCTACTCCATCATAAAATGAAAAGCGAGGTGAATTTCACCTCGCTTTATTTTATACGCCGTTCTCGTTCCCGTTGCTGATGGCAAGGATGCGGTCCCGATCCAGCTCATAGGCCTCTATGATATACGCATAGCGGTCAACGTTGTCTTCGGTGATCCGCGTGCCGTTCAAGCCCACGCTGGCGACCAGCATTTTTTCCAGTTCCCATTTCCCAACATCCTTTTCTTCAAACCAATCGCAAAAAAGGTCTTTTTTCCCTCCGATCCAAGTTTCTACCGTATGGCAGTAAACGTAGAGGAGATACATCCGAAATTTACGGGTATTTCGATAGTAATAAGTATCAAACTTATCGTAATAGGAAGAAAAAAAGATGGGACTATAAAAGATCTCGTAAAATTTTCGTCTTATTATACAGTTCCAACCCCGTTCGACCGCCAAGGTTCGGATCAGCTGCATCTCCAGCGTGGAATAGCCACGGCGCGAAATGCTTTTTAACGTGTATTTCAAATTGTCGGCACAAAAGTTTTTCAGCGATCTCTTTCTCTTAAACGCCGCCGCAAATTGACCCAACTTGATTTTTATGAACTCAACGGTGAAGGGCGTATAGGCATTCACTCTGGTGAAAAAGGTTTTATCTTCGATCAGCGCGAGAATTTCAAATCTTTTCTGCATCTCGGGCGTCAGCATTAAATGGTTTATTCCAAATCGCTCCAGTTTTTTACTCAATTGATCGAGATCATGGACCTTGAATTCCCGCCTCGACACAGTCTGGATATTCCACAACATCGCGGCGACCGCCAGCAACACCCATACGACCTCTGCCGCGCGATGGCTCGCAATATGGGAAAAGAAGACCAGCAACAGCACCAATCCATATAAAGCGATATGATATAAGAAGGTAAAACTGTATATAAAATCCATTAACTTAAAACGCACCTTCAAAATGATATCCCGTTTACTTCTGTCGCATGAAAAGTACTCCGTCATAAAAAACATGACTGATACCGAAAGAAGGAGGATATATCGAACGGACATGATGTTAAACAACGCGGAGATAAAGGAGATCACGTAAAAAAGGATCACCCGTTGATACTCCTCAAAAGAAGATAAAGAGAACACCGAAAAACCGACGAGAATATATAAAACGTAAATATTGTTTGAAAATAACGCCTCCAAGGCACTCTGCCCTCCATTCAATCGTTTTTTCAAGTATAACACACCAAGACCCAAAAGTAAATCCGCATTCAAATGCAAAAACGAGGTGAATTTCACCTCGTTTTTCGCTTTATTCTTTGCTCAGTTTTATGACAACGTAATCATCAACGATCTGAATAGATCCATAATTTGGCCAGCAAGCCATATTTTGAACCAATTCGGTTTCGAGCAACTTTTCTTTTTCACGGGTTGATGCAAAGGGGAAGGTGGTTCCGAGATATTCCTTGATCCAGCACTCACGTCTGAAATCGATCAAACGTTTTAACTCCATATTTCCGTGAAAATGTTCCTCAACGCTCCACGACTGGGTTAACAAGGGATCTTGGTTTTTGCCGATAAAAACCACTTTTTTATCGGTATCATATCCGGGAGTCATTTGCACCTGAGTGATCATGCGATTATAATAATTTCTGATCAATTCATTACTATAATATTGCATGGTGTAGTTTGTATTGATCTGATATGTGTACAAACAGCTGACGATCAGCAAAACTACTACGGTGACTTTTTTCAAAGCAGAATTTAAAAACGTCCATTTTCCTTCCAGCTTCGGGAGCCAGTCTTCAAAAAGAAGCGGCATGACCAGCAAGAGCACTAAAGGATACAGCATCAAAGTGTATATCAGCGTTCTTTCGCACAAAATCGCCACAAAATTAATGGCAAGCGGCAAGATCAAGCAAAGAACGACCGCGAATATAATATTGATGGTTTTTTTGGTTTTCTTAACCAGCAGAAGGACGATGCGCACTACGCAAACCAAATAGATCACCAAATAACAAGATCTGACAAACACGGTTTGCGCCACATCTTCATAGTCTTGGAAAGGAAGCTTGACAATGGCCGCAATCGCAGATCTTATCAAAGTCGGAATTTCCGATATGGAAATTCCCATATCGTTAATCCCCTTATAATCGGTCAGCGCTACATTATAAACGGCAAGGGAGAGTTTCATCATTAAAAAATAAAGAACTGCCCCCAGTCCAATAACCATAACATAGTAAATGCCGGTCATTACAACCTTCTTCGGCAAAACTTCGCCATCCAAAGTCATTTTGAGAAGTAATAAGACCAAGATGGTTATGGTAAAGGATACATAGGCTTGATAAATACCCATGCTCAATGCAATGCAGATAATTGAAAGCGGGAATGCGATTTTAAAGTTGTATTTTTCAATCAGGAAAGCCGCTAATATAGCGAGAAAAATCGAAACGCCGTAATAAACGGACGTAAAACGATAAAACAGCGTAACGGCAACGGAAGGATATGCCGCCATACAAATACCAATTAAAACCGCAGACAAGCGCGACTTTATATGAAAAATTGAAACCAGCATCCCGGTAGCAACCGCCAAAAGTCCAATGAAAACAATACCATTAAGCCACGCCAAGTTGTGGCCACCGAAAACAAGGTTTACAAAATCGCCTAAAATCGTCAGAAACCAACGACCGGAGCGAACACCGGTACCATAACCCTCTGCTATGCGGTAAATGTTGTCGTGATTATGCAATACATTAACCAAACCAAAGCAATGTATCATCAGACCGGCAACAAAAGAAACCAGCGCCGACAGATACGGCGTTTTTTTCAATTGGGCACTAATTCTTTCCATTCTTTTTCTCCGAAAAAACAAGTATTTTTGAAATAAAATAGTTTGAAACCAAGACAAAAACCTGGGCTGCCGTTTTAACGACCAGTCCGTTGAAGGAGAGAAGCGTAATGAATATAAAAAGAATGACTTCTTCTACGAGAAACGTTGTAAATCTTCCGCTGAAAAAAGCAAAGATCTCTTTCACGATCGCTTTCCCTGTTGCGTTTGAGTTAAACACCCAAATTCTATTTGTTACATAAGCAAATAAAACTGCCAAAATCCACGAAACTGCATTAGACAACAACTCATTTATTGCAAAGAGGGTATTACAAATATAAAAGGAGCCAATGGAAACGACCGTCGTTAATCCGCCAAAAAAGATATAAAGCAGCACCGCTTTATATTTTTGATAAAAAGGATATAGCTTTGCGAAAATCTTCAAAGACATGATCCTATCAAAAATATCTTGATCATTTTGTTTCAACAGATTGATCCTCCGATTTTTCCTTATCCGTATCCAAAGCAACGATGTATCTGGGACGTTGCTTCAATTCTTCATAAATAGAAGCGATATATTTGCCGACAATGCCCAAACCAATCAAAATGCAACCGCCCATCACCAAAATCAATAATATAACGGTTGTAAAGCCTTCGACGGCATTTTTCGTGAAATAGCGAATGAGGGTCTGGACCGCAAGAATAAAACTGAAAAGCAACGTTCCGCCGCCAAGATAGGTCACCAAATCCAGCGGAGCGGCACTAAAGGAAATAATATTATTTAAAGCGTATTTAATGAGCGATTTTGTGGACCACTTTGTATTTCCAATCGTTCTTTCCGCAACGTCGTACTGAATCGTACAGGTTTTAAAGCCGACCCAAAAAGTCAATGCTCTAAAGAAAGTTTTTCTTTCCGGAATGCTGACCAGCACTTCCGCAACCTTCTTATCAATCAACTTAAAGTCACTGGTATCACCCATATTAAAGCCGGTCAACTTGGAAATGATCTTATAGAAAGTATTTGCAAAAGCCCTATGCAAAAATCCTTCATCGCCGCGGGATCTTTTAATTCCTTCTACAACCTCGTAGCCCTGCTCCCACAAACGATACATTTCGACAATGGTCTCAGGCGGATGCTGAAGGTCGCAATCCATTACCACCAAGCAATCGCCTTTACCAACGGACAAGCCTGCCATGATTGCAGCTTCCTTACCAAAGTTTCTACTAAACTGTATGCCGCGAACATTATCATGCTTTTGAGCCATTTTGGAGATGACAGAATATGTGCCGTCTTTCGACCCGTCGCTTACAAATACAAGCTCGCAATTGATGTTTGCTTTGGCACAAATGTCCAAAACCACATTCGTCGTATTCTCAATGTTTCCCTCTTCATTGTAAGAAGGAATTATAATGGATAACAATTTACTCATAGCAACATACCCCTTCAAGTCATATTAAACCAACTTAAATTTATCACATAGATTATACAGTTATTTTTTATTTTTGTCAACATTAACGGGCATAAACAGCCATGTTTCGCTATTTTTAGAATGTACGAAAAACCGCATATCTCGGGGCAAGAAAAAACAGCGGAGTGAAATTCACTCCGCTGTTTTTTATAAATATTTTTTTACAACCGGAACCTTTTTTAAAATCATCGTGATCAACAATCCGGAGAGGAAAACCCACGCCTCAAACAACAATACGGCAATAAACGGATGTATATAACCGCATAGACTCAAATAAGCCGGTCTTGTAAAACTAATCACCATATCCGAAATCAAATAGATCCCAAAAGTGCAGGAACCAATATAAGTGACAAATTTAGAGAGTTTTGGTCTAAATTTTACAAACGTGCACATATAAAAACAGCACGCGCTTTCCAGTATAATAGGAAGCAGCTTAATGTCATCAAAGAACAAATATCCGGACCCGGACTTTGCATATTCAAAGCGCGTCAAAACCACGTTTAGTGCAACCATCGAAACGAATATAACGAACGCCATCCAAAAACCACGCTTAGTTTTCTCCAACCCAAAGCGTTTAAAATAACTGCCGATCAAAAGCATGCAAATATACGTCGTAAACAAAGGAAACTGAAAATAATTGCTGTATTTTAATGCGCCGAAATAATGAACGAAGATGGGCCATACGCTATAAATACCGCCTGAAACAATGAAGAATACATGGTAATCTCTTCGGCTCATGTTTTGCACCATTTTTTGCAAAAATGGCAGCATTAAAAGAAGACCGATATAAACATACAAATACCAAAATGCATTAGAAGGCGTTTTTTGGTAAAACTGTAATATTGTTTTTATGATCACAGCAGGCGAGGTGATCGATTCTTCATAAATATTATGATACAAAGAATAAATAATCGCACACGAAAAGAGTACAACAAATATACGAAATACCCTAGACAATGCCTTTTTCCACGTATCAACTTTGTCCAGCAGCAAATATCCGGAAATCATCAAAAAAACCGGCACTGCAATCTTTGAAACGAAGAAGTAAATCAAAGAAAGATACCAAATGGCACTATCCGGTGTGCTATGTAAAAATATCGTGCTGTTTGTATGATTTACAATGACTAAAAACGATGCCAGTATGCGCAGTAAATCCAAAAAAGATTCTCTTGATGTTTTTGTGCTCATCTTATCCCCTACATCTTTCATATAATTTGCAATTACCCCTTTTTAATGAACACCCTTATTATATTTTTTTCTGAAATTCCGCAAGGGTTTGGTTAATATTTGAATTGATTTTAAGGTAGTTTCCCCTTGTAAAATTTTGAACAGCGAGCAACAAAAAAATATACGCCAATTGGTTCTGTTGTTCGTCTGCAAGGACGAATTGGCTCCTGTGTTACCGTCGTATTCAAAATGTGAGACAGTTTAAAAATTGCTCCGCTTTTTCCCGTAACGAGAAAGAGAAGGATCCTCCGTTAAATCTCTATCCTGCGGGGCAGTGAAGGAAAGAAGCCAATCGTAGTTTTTTTCGTCAGAATAGACCGAATAAAAGCAAGTATGTCCCAGTTCCGGAAAGAGTATCAGCTCAGCATGACCACCTTGCATATTTACTGCTTTTGCCATCTGCAAGCTCTCGATGGGATCTACAACTTGGTCGCAAAGACCGTGAAAGGCACGAATGGGAAGATTTACAAGGTTCATTGCAAATCCAGCACTGCCGCCGCCGCAAATCGGCATTGCCGAAGCAAACCAATTTGGATATAGCGTCGCAAGCGACCAGGTGCCATAGCCGCCCATACTGTAACCGGTCAGATGAATACGGGTTTCGTCAATATAAGAAATTCCACGGTATTTTTCCACCAGTCCAACCAACAACATCATCCATTCATTCCAGGTTCCTCTTTTGCAAAGAGGGGCAAGGAGAACGTATCCTCTTTCGCCTTGTCGGTCCAAAAAGCTTTTAAGAACTTTATGGGATCGCAGACTCTCGGTCGTTTCTTCACGGGATCCTGCACCGTGTAAAAGGATAACCAAAGGATATTTTTTCTCTTCACAAAATCCTTGCGGATACGAAATTAAATAAGTTAGTCCTTCAAAAATTTTTTCTTCCATAATTTTAACCTCTTATGATATTTTATCGAAATTATATCACAACTAATCTAAAAAGACAATAACAACAGTACAACTCTCCTCAAAATGCAGATAATAAGAACCACATGGCATTTCCAAAATTGGAAATTTTG
>JAZNVY010000106.1:0-9150 GCA_045593105.1 Eubacteriales bacterium | reverse complement strand
AGCAAAAAGCATCATATAAAAAGAAAAAATCGCAGTTCTGCGATTTTTTCTTCCTTTTGGGATATAAAAACTTTTATAAATCTATGTTTTTCTGTGTTTTTTCTTGCTTTTTGCGTTCCGGACTTTTTTTACATCCCCTTTATTTTTTGTTTAAATTCACGCTGGGTTGTTACCGCGCTGCTGACGCTGAATGATCCGCTCTACGACCTTTTTATTGCTCTTGAAACGGGCGAAGTTGATGATGTAGAAGATCATGGCGATGTTATTGAAGAAAGCCCCCAGCACGATCAGCCCGATGGAGTTGCACCGATCGGCGGTGGCGCGGATGTCGGTGTACATTTCGTTCATGTACCGCTTGATTCGGGATGCGCAGACCAGCCCGATCACCGCAAAGGGGACGAAGAGCAGGCAGTAGACTACCATCATGACCGAAACAATTCCCAGCCCGAAGGCTGCTTCCGTTTCAGCATCGATGACTAAGCCGGAGGCTCCGGCCAGCATCAGCAGCGTGAAGAGCAGAAAGATGCCGCTCATGACCAGCGAGAAGATGCCGAAGATGTTCCAGCAGATCCGCTCGTATTTCAAAAAGCGGTGGGTGGTATCTAAAAAATCCTTTTCCTCGGCGAAATTTGCCGCTTCCGGATTGGCAGAGGCACCGCAGTATACGCAAAATTGAACGTCGTCTTGCAGTTCTTTGCCGCATTGAGCACAGTATTTCATAAGAAAGACCTCCTTTATATAATACCATTCTACCATAATGCGAGCATTTTTTCAATGATATTTTATGCGGAATGGGGAAGAATAGGGACGGAGGTGCGATGCAATGTGTACGGCAATGACGTTCCGAAGCCGCGACCGCTATTTTGGGCGGACGCTGGACTATGAAGTTTCCTTTGGGGAATCGGTGGTGATCACGCCCCGGGAGTTTCCGCTTTCCTTTCGAAAACTGCCGCCCTTAAATCAGCATTATGCCATGGTCGGTATGGCGGCGGTAGCAGAGGGCTATCCGCTTTATTATGATGCGGTCAACGAAAACGGACTGGCGATGGCCGGGTTGCTGTTTGCCGGTAATGCCGTTTACGCCCCTTACGCAGAAGGGCGCCATAACGTGGCATCTTTTGAACTGATTCCCTGGATCTTAGGGCAGTGCGCCGACCTTCGGGACGCGCGCCGCCTTTTGGAGAAGTGCAATCTCTTGGACGCGGATTTTAATGCGAAGATGCCGGCGACGCCTTTGCATTGGATGATCGCCGATCGGGAGCGGTCGATGGTGGTGGAGGCGGTAAAGGACGGGGTAAAGCTTTACGAAGACCCTGCCGGGGTATTGACCAATAACCCTCCCTTTGATCAACAATTGCTTCGTTTGGAGGAATATCGGCGTCTGACGCCGGAACCGGTGGAAGGATATAGCCGGGGCTTAGGTGCCTTTGGTCTGCCGGGGGATTGGTCGTCTGCTTCTCGCTTTGTCCGCGCGGCGTTTGTCCGACAGTACGGACGGTGCGGCGAGAGCGAGGCGGAAAGCGTCAGCCATTTTTTTCGTCTTTTGCAGACGGTGGCGATGCCCAAAGGGTGCGTGCGGCTTGAAACCGGCGATGCCCATACGATCTATAGCAGCTGCTGTAACCAGGATCAAGGTGTTTATTATTACGCTACCTATGAAGACCCTCGGATCATGGCGGTTCCGCTCCGGGATCCGGACGGCGCGGAGCTACAGATATTTTCTATTCGGTAGTTGCATTTTTTAAAACGGTATGCTATTATATGAAAAAAACATATTGGCAGAGTAGAGAACTGCGGGTCAAGTGTCTGAGGGACGGGGAGTTGTCCTTGGAACGAAAAAAGGAGTGCCTTTTGCCGTGCGGTTTTCGCATCCCGCTGCCGCATACCGGATGATCTCCTCTATGTGGCACCGTGCCATAAGAGGAGGTTTTTATTTTGAGCATCTTTCAAAAAGAGTATTGGAAAGCGGCGCTTTTGGAATTCCGCGATCTGAAAAAGCTGGCATTTGCCGCCTTGATCTGCGCGGTGACGGTGGCGCTGGACGGACTGTTGCGGATCCCCTTGATCCCCGGTCAGTTGGAGATCAAGTGTACGTTTTTCATTATTGCTTTGGGCTGTGCCGTCTATGGACCGGTGGCCGGCGTTCTGATGGCGGCGGTGGTGGACACCTTGAGCTTTTTCATCTTTCCTACCGGCTTTGCCTATTTCCCCGGCTATATGCTGACGGAGATGGTGGTGTCCTTGATCTATAGCATCTTCTTTTATCGGCAAAAGATCGCCGTCTCCCGGCTGTTCTTCGCCAAGCTCTGCACCAACGCCACCCACGTTCTGCTCAACTCTCTTTGGTCGATGGTGCTGATGGGCAAGGCATATCTCTATTATTTTTGGAGCGGCTTGATCAAAAATGCGATCCTGCTTCCTGTGGAGGTGTTGATCCTCGCCGCCTTTTTCGGCGCAGTCATTCCGTTTTTCGCCCGAGCGAAATTTTTACCTGCCCATGATGAAAAGGATCTGCAAAAGCTGCAGCTGAACGCCAGCGTATTTCCTATTTTGGCGCTTTCCTGCCTCTTGGGCGGCGGATGCAGTATTTATTATGCGTTTTTGAAAGCCGCCGTTGATTGGCCGTTCTACCTTTTGGCAGGCTTCCTGCTGGCCGCCGCACTGGCGCTTTTCATCGCAGGGCTTATCCTTAAAAAGAAAAAAGAGTGATGCGAAGCATCGCTCTTTTTTAATACGTTGCTTTTGCAAAATGTCCGCTCTCTTTCATGGACGTGGCCGTCGTCTCGCAGACGACGATATGATCCAGCAAGGAGATTTCGTGGTCTCCGAGTTTATAGAAAAGATGCCGCGTGGCATTGACGTCGTCCTCTGAGGGGTAGGCGTCGGAGAAATGGTTATGCGCCACGATCAGTTTGGCGGCACCGAGTTTGAGAGCGGTGCGCAAAATGCGGTCAGAATGGATCTCGACGGCGTTGATGGAGCCTTCGTATTGCAGTTCACATTTGATGAGCCGGTAGTTTTGATCCAGAAATGCGGCAAAAAGACTCTCCCGTTTGCGGCCGATAAACCGGGGGATAAAGAATTCGATCTGTTTTTTGGTATCGCTGAGGAGATTGGTGCTGTCGCTGAGCTGTTCGTAGTACCGCCGGGTAAGACCGGGGATTAGTTTAAGCAGGAAGGCGGAGCGCTCTCCGATCCCGGGTACTTTTGTAAGCTCCTCTAAATCTGCTTCAAAGACACCGCGCAGATCGCCAAACTGGGATAGTAGGTCGTGCCCTAAGGGATTGGTGTCTTTTTGCGCAATGCTGTAGCTCAAAATCAGCTCCAGCAGTTCGTGGTCTTTGAAGGCGTCCGGTCCCTGCTCTGTATAGCGATCCCGCAACCGTTGACGGTGACCTTGATGAATTGATGTTTTGGGGTTCTTCACGTTGTTTTACCTCTATTTTTTATACAAACCGTATTGTTCTTTTTATATAATACGCTCTGTGTTGGTTTTGCATGAGTTTTAATTTTACCGAAAGGATTCCGTGGCGGGTCTTAATGTCGGCGGCGGAATTTTTTTCGTCGATGGGTTGAAATGCTTTGATCTTTAGGGTCTCGCCGCAGATGGGACAGACCACCTTTTTCAGTTTGGGATCCGCCAAAGCCTTTTCCTTTGTGCGGAAGGTGGGGAAGAAATCCTTCGTGCTGTGCATACTATGCCATAGAATTCCGTTCAACTCCTGATAGTTGCGGATGCCCTCCCGAAGATCCAGGGCTTTGGCGACCCGGGCGGTGTAAATGGCGTCGTTGAAGGCATTGTGCGCCTGCAAGGAGGGGACGATCCCCAATTTTTCCATGGCAAATTCCAGGGAAAACTGGCGGTTTTCATGGGCGATCTGATGATTAAAGATCCCCTGCAGATTGAGGCACGGCGGCAGCCAATCCTCTTCCAGATCGTGCATCAGGAGATTGTCTTTTAATTGCTGGATATCGTCGTAGCCCCAGGTCAGAAAAAGGCAATTCCTGCCGCACCACGTCCGGAACTCCTTGATCGCCGCCTTGAAGTTGGGCTTGTCTTGGAGATCCTCTTTGGAGATCCCGGTCATTTTCTTGATGCGGTGATGCAGTTTTTTGTAAAAAGTGGGGGCGATCAAAAGGTCGATACAGTCGATAGCTTCCGCTTTCTCATTCAATTTGATGGCGCCGATCTGAATGATCTCGCCGGATAGGTAAATGGGGGATTGGATGGCCGTCTCTTTAGAGAAGGGCTGGTTCCATTCCATGTCGAAAACAATGTAGTTCATTTTCTCTCCTATTTTTCAGCATATATGAATATTTTAACTGTAAATAGAGAGAATGTCAAATACTGAGGGATTTGATCTCCGGATGGGCGTCCATGAACTGCATGATCTCTTTAAAGGGGATGGCATTCTTCAGCCGCACCTGTAAGATCAGGTTGAGGGTATTGTCGCCGCAGGTGGTGATGCGAGAGTTTGTGATGGAGATGCCCAGTTCCTTCTGCTTGGCCTTAAGGGCGGCGCGGATCTCGGGGGTATCCACCATGGTGATGCGGATCTCGCTGGTGGAATAGGCGTCGTTGCCGATGCTGAATTTGTGCATGAGAAGCTGGACTGCCAGGATCATCATAGTCACCGCAATGGCGATGGCGTACATTCCTGCGCCGCAAGCAAGTCCCACGCCGGCGGTAGCCCAGATGCCGGCGGCGGTGGTCAGACCCTTGACGGTGTTGCCGTTTTTAAAGATGACGCCGGCGCCCAGGAAGGAGATACCGCTGACGACCTGCGCCGCGATCCGGGAGGGATCCACGCCGCGAGTCCCGGCCAGGGCATTTCCGGCGGCGTCCACCATATCGGCAAAGCCGTATTTGGAGACGATCATAATGAGGGCAGAAGCGCTGGCGATGATGCAATGGGTACGGATGCCGGCCTCTTTGGATCGTTTGGTACGCTCCAGACCGATGAAAAAGCCGCAGACCAGGGACGCCAAAAGGCGGACGGTGCAGTCCAAAAGGGGATGTGCGCTGATATAAGAAAGAATGGTGTCGAAAAATTCCATGACGTTTACTCCTTAACCGATTTCTTTGATCTCTTTATATTGCTCTATGAGGTGAATTTTATCTTGTAAAGGGATGGTGCCCTGCATCTGAATTTGCAGGATCATGGTGACGTCCTTCCCTTTTCGCTTATAGCGGGCGGAGAGGACTTGGATCTGGTAGTGGTCTCGCAATTGCTTCAGCACCGGCCAGATCTCCGGCGTGTTTTCCACCGTCAGCTTCAGCTCTTGTGGGGTATAGGCGGTGCCGAAGAGGTTAAAGCGGTGGATTAAAATATGCAGTAAGAGGATCAGCACCGTAAAGATACCGGCCTCCAGCAGAAGACCGCATCCGCAGGCCATGCCGATGGCGGCGGTGGACCAGATACCGGCGGCGGTGGTCAGTCCGTGGGACGCCACCTGCTTACTGCGGAAGATGATGCCTGCACCCAAAAAGTTGATACCCATGACGATCTGGCAGGCGATCATAGTGGGATCTGCACCACCCTGATCCCCGAAAAAAGCGTATTTGGAGAGGATCATAAAAAGGGCGGTGGCCAGCGCCAAGATGCTGTGGGTTCGAATGCCGGCATCCTTGCGGCGGAAGGAGCGTTCGGCGCCCAGCACCGCGCCGTAAAGTGGCGCAACCGCCAGCCTAAGGCAAAGCGTTGCGGTATTGGGCAAAATCATCTGCACGATCCTCTCCTTTCTGATGGATATTTTAAAAAAATAGTATAGCATTCCCGATCCAAAAAATCAAGTAATACTTGCCCTGCCCTATGAAATATGTTATAATCAAAAACACAGAAAGAATTAAACGGAGAATAGAATGACGAAAAAGAAATGGATAAAACCCATCCTGATCGCCGTCGCCGCCTTATTGGTAGTCGGCGCGCTGGTCTTTATGGGAATGAAAGGCTTTTTTACCGACCCGGGCAATTTTGTTGCGCTGGTGCAGAATAAGGTGCTGAAACTGTTCCACGATGTGACCCAGACCGAGCCCAGCGTGCAGGAGGAATATTACCCGGATGAAAACGGCAATATTACCCTCATCGACCGTCCCAAGGGCTATACCATCGCATTGCCGGGGAATATGGCGGTGGATCATTCCATCAGCCCGGAGCTGATCCGTGCCGATCGGAAGGATATGACTATCGTGGTGACCCGGGAATGGGCGCCCTATGAGGATCCGTACTATTTTATCGACAATTATCTCAATAATTACTTTCTCAACGAGCGATATATCGAAAAAAATCATATCACCATCCATGAGAATAAGGTCTATGATTTCAAGGGCGCCAAGGCGCAGTTCATCTCCCTGACCCGGGAGGACGGCGCACCGCAGCATCTGAATAACTATTCTTATTTCTACGTCACCTCCAGGGCGAGCGGTCAGGCGTTCTTCCGCGTCATGATCAAGACAGACGGGTATGAGAAGAATATCGCCGAAGTCCGTCGGATCATCGAGTCCTTTGAGGAGTTGGGGGTCGTGGGAGAGAATACCTTCAAGGTCAAGCATAAACTGATCGTCCCCGATTTCTGGAACGAGGAAACCAAGACCTTCTTCGAAAAACTAAACCAAAAAGATACCTTTGAATGGGGCATTTTCGTCGATGAAGCCTGGGAGGCGGAAAAAGCCCATACCTGGCTGCAGGAGATCGAGAAAAAGGTGGACTATTCCTTCGATTTCGCGCTCCACTACGTTACCCTCTCTCCCAACTTCCCCAAGGCGGAGCTGGAGAAAATGTAGCAGGAGGGAAAGTTTGCTGAGTTGACGCTGCAGATCTCCAACCACGCAAACGGCGATCTTTTCGGTGATAACCCCAACTTCGACGTCTACGACGGCAAGTGTGATGAGATCATCCGCTCCTTTGCTCGGGGCGCCAAGGAGTTTGGGCATCCCTTCTTGTTCCGATTGAATAATGAAATGAATAGCGACTGGGTCAATTATTCCGGCGTGGCGGCGCTTTCCGATCCGGATATCTTCGTTGCAAACTGGCGGAGAATTTACGAGATCTTCCGTGAGGAAGGGGTGGATAACGCCATCTGGATCTTTAACCCCAATGCGGAGGAATGTCCTCCGGCGCATTTCAATTCCTATCTGGCGTACTATCCCGGTGATGAATACGTCCAGATGATCGGCCTGACCGGCTATAATACCGGCACCCATTACGCCGAGGTCTATATGGAGCGTTGGCGTACCTTTGAGGAGATCTATCAGAAGCCCTACGAAGAGTATATGACCCAATTCAGTGAGTTCCCCTTTATTATCACCGAATTCGCCAGTAGCTCCGTGGGCGGCGATAAGGCCGGCTGGATCACCGATATGTTCGCCTCTTTGAAAAAGTATGAAAATATCAAGCTGGCGCTTTGGTGGAGCAGTGCCGACTATGATTTCAGCAAATCTCCCCCCGAGCTTGCGCGCCCCTATTGGTTGGATGAGACCGACGCCACCGTCGAGGCATTCAAAAAAGGCGTCGCGGAGTATAAAAAATGAAAAAAGCAGGATGCGTGAGCATCCTTCTTTTTTATTTGATGGTTTTGCTGTTGTTGAGCACGGAGGTGCTGTATAGGAAAAGAACGTCTGCACCGTCGTACTCCACCAGCGAACTGACGTAATCAAGACCGATATAGCGGATATCCACCAGCGTCACTTCGCTGTAGCCCTGCGCCAGTAGCGGCGTGATGGAGGAACCGAAGGAATCTCGGAACACCACCAAGCGCTTGCCGTTTTGGCAGGCGGGATTTTTCACCGTCACCAAGGAGAGGGGACCGGATAAAAACAGCTCGTAGGGGTCGTGTCCCTCCAGCCGCGCGGTGTCGTAGATGGGGATCTCCTTTTGATTTTGATGATCGTACGCCGTCATCCGGTCAATGGTATCGTTGGTCAGATAGCTGATCCGATCCCCCTTTCCACCGATGGCGGCCTGCCCGTAGTAAACACCGTAAAAATCGGTCTCTGCGGTGTGGGTGGTGAGGTTTTTGTCGATGGTCACGCCCAGACCTTGTGCCAGCCGATCGGCGGTGTCGAGGAGTGCCTCCTGCCGCCAATGGGAGTCGGTTTTGTAATAATCCTCAGCCGTCAGCGTGTCGCAAATATCAATATATTGGGCATAGGGCATCTTGCCCTTCAGATTGGAAATAAGCAAATTGACGTCGTAGCCCAAAACGCCGGCATCTTCTGCCAAAAGGGAGCTTTTGTCCGGAATGACCGAGAGATAGACGTTGGCATTTTGCAGATATTTTTGATAAAGATAGGAAAAACGGGAGGCGGCATATTCCACCGACCCGGCATTATAGGGATAGTCCATGGAGGCGATATGCCCGTCGTGGAGATAAATGCCGTTGTTGTCGCGCTGGGCGAGGACGGAATAGGAAAGATGCGCCTTGATGGAGCGGAAGGCGTCGCGGAAGGGGAAGTTATCGGTGGCATACTTTTCAAAGTCTGCCATAAAATCTCCGCTGAGCAGGGATTCTACCGAAACCTCGGGAAATTTTTCCAGTTCCCGGCGTTCGCTGAGGGAGAACCCCTCCTTCGGCCAAAAAAGGCAAAGCAACGCGCCGCCGAAAATAATCAAGATCCCGATCCATAAAAGGATGATGTTTTTAATCTTATTGCTCATAATTAAAACCTAAAATACAAAAATGGATTGAAAGCGCCGTCCACCAAAAACGCGGTGCAGACGGTGAGTACCGCCGGCACGTAGCCGATCTCCAGCAGGTTCCGGGCTTTCTCCGGTATTTTATTGATGATGATTTTGGGGAGCGGCGTGGAGCCGATGAGGGCGACGGTCAGAATGACCGCGTAGCTTTTTAGATAATAGACCGTCTCAGCGGAAATGAGCGGGAGTCCGGCTCCGCCAAACATGGCGGAAAGGAATGCCGCCATTCCTTGGATGTTGCCGCTGTTAAAAATGGTGAAGCTGACCAGGGTCAGCAGGGCGACGTAGAGGTGGGAAAGGATCCGATGCTTCTGCAAGAAACTTGCCAACAGGAGTTTTTCCAGCACCAGGAACACCGCAAAGAATAGCCCCCAAAGAATGAAGGTCCATTCCGCCCCGTGCCAAAATCCGGTCAGCATCCAGACCGTCAGGATATTGAAGATCCAGCGCGGCT
>JAZNVY010000105.1:0-1853 GCA_045593105.1 Eubacteriales bacterium | reverse complement strand
CCAAAAGCTCCAGCAGCCGATTCCAATGGCGAACAGTCTCCTTATAATCAAAGCGCCCGCTTGGGGGGAGGGCCTGCTCGGCGGGGGTATAGCTTCCCTTAAAATGGATCACAAAATATTCGGGGTCGTCGCCGGTCAGGCGGGTTTTATCGCCTGCGCGGAAAATATAATACCGTCCTGCCTGCACCTTCGTGCTTCCCGCGCCGAGCTCGCCCCGCACAAGAAACAGGATGATGTCGTGCTCGGCCGTTCCGCTGACGGTGTGGATCCCTTCTCCGCCGAAATAATAGCCGCAGGAATGGAAGGCGGGTGTGCTTTCAAGATTCAGAAGCTCTGCCATAGTGTGTCCTCCGTTTCTGTCAATTTATGATATCATAAAAATTGGCTCTTGTGGTTAAGTATATCACAGTTGTGTGATTTTTGCAATATATAGTGAAATAATTGACATATACAAAAAACATCTATCGTGCTATCATAATTATGAACACATTGACGGAATTCTGCTAAGGCATTCGTCAAATGCCCAAGTCCCGTCG
Source organism: Eubacteriales bacterium (assembly GCA_045593105.1). Classification (GTDB taxonomy): domain Bacteria; phylum Bacillota; class Clostridia; order Oscillospirales; family QAKW01; genus QAKW01. The sequence continues at coordinate 1,317 of JAZNVY010000105.1, read as the reverse complement.
GGTTTCGTCCGATCATATGATTTGCGGAGGTATTGATATGAAGAAAACATTCTTGCGGTGGGCTGCCTGCTTGTTGGCTTTGCTGACGGTTGCGATCCTTACCGCCTGCACCGATCCCAACAAGGCTCCCGTTGGGTCGACCCCCACGGGCGAACAGACTGGCGGTGGCGAAACGGTGGATCCCTTTGATGCACTACCCGACCGCGATCTGAAGGGCTACGCCTTCAACGTCCTCATTCGAGACGAGGAGTACATTGTAAAGGATATGTTTCAGGAGACCGTCTCCCAGGATAACGTGGAGTCGGCCATCTACAACCGTAACCTGAAGGTGGAGGAAGCCTTCAAGGTGGATCTGGTGCCGATCGCCAAGGCCGAGGGCTTCACCGCTATGGATTCGATCTTTGCCGGCGACGCCGAATACGACCTCATCCTTCCCCATGCCCGTTATGCCGCCATGTATGCCGGCGGCGGCTACCTGCTGGATTGGAAGACCCTGCCGGTGGTGGATCTGACCGCCGATTGGTGGGATCAGAACTGCAATGCCTCCCTTTCTATCAATAACCGCCTGTTCTATACCACTGGCGATATCAGCTATTGGTCCTACGGGGCAACCAATCAGTTGCTGTTCAATAAGAACCTCTTCACCGAGATCGGTCTTGATTATCCCTATCAGGCCGTCAAGGACAATGATTGGACCATCGATGACTTTGAGGTGCTGGTCAAAAAAGGCTCCAAGGATCTGGACGGCGACGGCAAGTTTGACCACGCGACCGACCAGTTCGGCTACATGACCATCGGCTTTATCGGCGACGTGCAGGCCTATCACGCCACCGGTAATACCGTTATTTCCAAGGATATCGATGATACCCCCTATATCTCCTATCTGACCGATCGGGCCGAGGACGTATGGGCGTGGTATTCCAACTTGATCGAGGATGATTCGGTCTATTTCCAGGACCGTCTGGTGGTCTCCTATTTAGACGCTAACGCCGTTAAGGGCTTCCAGAGCGGCCGCAGTCTCTTCATTGATATCAATACCATCAACGTCGCTGCTATGCGTGAGATGGAGGATGAGTTTGGCATCATTCCCTGGCCTACCTATACCGAGGGCGAAGAATACCTGACCAACGTGGATGCCGGTATGCATCTCTTCTGCCTCCCCATTACCACACCCGATACCGAGCGCACCGGCCTCGTGCTGGAGGCACTGGCCATCCTCGGTCATCAGAATGTCATTCCCGAATACATGGAGACCACGGTAAAATACAAGCAGACCCGTGACGATGAGTCGTTCGAAATGCTGGATATCATCTTTGA
>JAZNVY010000104.1:0-7376 GCA_045593105.1 Eubacteriales bacterium | reverse complement strand
AAAGATATCCTTTATTTTCGGAAAGTATCTACCTTTCTCAAAGTATATAACCCACTATGACACTTTCACATTCAATGTGCAAGGTGTCATTTCTTTTGTGTAGATAAAAACCGAGAGAGACAACTTCTTTATGAAGTGTCCCTCTCGGGGAGCGCTTTTTTATTATAATTCGCAGTTGTTCACGGTTCTGGGGAAGGGGATGACGTCGCGGATGTTGCCCATACCGGTCAGATACATCACGCAACGCTCGAAGCCGAGACCGAAGCCGGCATGACGGGTAGAACCGTATTTCCGAAGATCCATATAGAAATCATAGTCCTCTTCGTTGAGCCCCAGTTCTTGCAGACGCTTCCGGAGCAGCTCGTAGTTGTCCTCACGCTGGCTACCGCCGATGATCTCGCCGATGCCGGGAACCAGGCAGTCCATAGCTGCGACAGTTTTGCCGTCCTCGTTAAGCTTCATATAGAACGCTTTGATCTCCTTGGGATAGTCGGTTACAAAGACGGGACGCTTAAAGACCTCTTCGGTTAAGTAGCGCTCATGCTCGGTTTGGAGATCGCTGCCCCAATGAACAGGGTACTCAAACTGATCGTTGTTCTTTTCCAGAATCTCAATAGCTTCCGTATAGGTGACGTGACCGAAATCATTCTCCAGTACGTTATTCAAGCGGTCGATAAGACCGGGATCGATAAACTGATTGAAGAACTGCATCTCTTCCGGCGCATTTTCCATTACGTAGCGGATGATGAACTTGAGCATGCTTTCTGCCAGCATCATATCGTCCTTCAGATCGGCAAAAGCAATCTCCGGTTCGATCATCCAGAACTCCGCCGCATGACGGGTGGTATTGGAATTCTCGGCACGGAAGGTGGGACCGAAGGTATAGATATTCTTGAATGCTTGGGCATAGGTCTCACCGTTGAGCTGACCGGAAACGGTCAGATTAGTGACTTTATTAAAGAAGTCCTTGGTGTTATCAACCTTACCATCCTCGGTGAGGGGGAGGTTCTCAAGGTCCAGGGTGGTGACCCGGAACATTTCGCCGGCGCCTTCGCAGTCACTGCCGGTAATCAAGGGAGTATGGACGTAGACGAAGTTCCGCTCATTGAAGAACTTATGGATGGCATAGGCAGCCAAGGAACGAACGCGGAATACCGCCTGGAAGGTATTGGTACGAGCACGCAGATGGGGGATCGTACGCAGATACTCCAAGCTATGACGCTTCTTCTGCAACGGATAATCGGGGGTAGAAGCACCTTCGATCTGGACGCAATCTGCCTGAATTTCAAAGGGTTGCTTGGAATTGGGGGTCTCAACCAGCGTACCGGTGACGACCAGAGCCGTACCCACATTCAGCTTGGAAAGGGCAGCAAAATTGCTTAATTTATCGCTATATACGACCTGCAACGGCTCGAAAAAAGTACCGTCGTTCAAAACCAAAAATCCAAAATTCTTGGAGCCGCGGTTAGAGCGTACCCAACCGCCTACGGTCACGGTCTTTCCGATGTATTTTTCCCGTTCACGGAATAAACTTTTGATTTCTGTTAATTTCATGATTCTTTCCCTTCTAGCGAAATAATAAAGATTATAACATAATCAATTGGAAAATTCAATGTTTATTTTACATAATAACTTTGCTATTGCAAAATAGATGATAAGGGTGTATAATTAAATTCACCATTCTGATCTTCAGGAGGATCATTTATGATTTATATGCGAAGAACGTTCGCTTTTCTTACCATTCTTTTAATGAGCCTTTCCATGCTCTCCGGTTGTACCGGCGATGGGGAGGATAAAGTGATTAAGATTGGTGTTTTTGAACCTTTTACCGGTGAGAATGCAGCCGGAGGAAAGCAGGAAGTGCTTGGAATTCAATATGCATATTCTAAGAATTCTAAGGTGACGATTGATGGTCAAACCTATAAAATTGAATTGGTAGAGCAAGATCACGCCTCCGATCCTAAGGTGGCTCCGGAGGCTGCGCGCAAACTTGTGGCCGAAAAGGTTTCGATGGTGATCGGTACTTACGGCTCTGCTTGCGCCATCGCATCCGGCTCGGTTTTTGCCGAGAATAAGATCCCGGTGGTTGGTGCTTCTTGCACGAATCCGCAGGTGACCGACGGAAACGATTTCTACTTCCGCGTCTGCTTTAGCGATGAATTCCAGGGGACTGCCATGGCGAGCTTGGCTGCAGAGCAGGGCTGTATGAAAGTGGGCGTACTGACCCAGCGTGACGATGACTATTCCGTGGGGCTGAGTAATTTCTTTTCTGCTGCATTTAAAAATGTGGGCGGTGAAGTAGTGGAGGCCAGTTATTCTGCAGATGTGACCGATTTCAGCGAAATAGTGGATCAATTTACAGAGTGCGATGCAATCTTTGCGCCCTCTTCTATCCAAACCGGCGCTAAGATCATCAAGGCAATTCGGGCCAAAAATCAGGAGTGCTTAATTTTGGGCGGCGATACTTGGGAAAATATCAACTTAATCCAGCAGGCCGGCAATTCTGCTACCGGCGTTTACTTCTCCACAGCATTTGATGAGGCAGATGAAAGTAACTCCACCGGCAAGAAATTTGTGGAAAACTTTAAAAAATGGCTAAATGCAGATGAGGCGCGTCTTACCGCCAATGGCGGAAATGATGCGGTTGCAGCCGTTTCTGCTCTGGGTTACGATGCCTATATGGCGGTTTATAAAGCACTGGAAAAATCTGAATCTTTGGATGGAAACGATCTTCGTCTTGCTTTGAAGGATCTCAAATGGGACGGCGTAACCGGCGATATTTCTTTTGACAAAAAAGGAAACGCCAGTAAAGATATTTCGTATATTAAGATGGTCAATGCGGCAAAAGGTACCTTTGAGTTTGTGATGACCCAGACGGTGACGGAATAAGATTATGATCAGAAAAGCTATTAAAAGCGAACTCCCCGAGATCATGGAACTTTATCGGGCGGCTCAGCAATTTATGGCGGAAAATGGGAACCCGACTCAATGGGGCACCTTTCATCCGACTCTGCCGATGCTGGAAGAAGATATTGAATTAGGGCGTCTTTTCGCCGTCGATCGGGATGGGGTACTCGCCGGCGTCTTTATGTTTGAGATTGGCGATGATCCTTCTTACGCGGTGATTGAGCAAGGTGCCTGGTTGGATGACAGTCCTTACGGCGTGATCCACCGCATCGCCTCCAAGATCGGCGAAAAGGGTGTGGTACGCGAAGCAATGGACTTTGCACTTCAAAAGATCGATCATCTTCGGATCGATACCCATGAGAATAATAAGATTATGAAGCACGTTCTTGAAAAAAACGGCTTTCAAGCTTGCGGTGTGATTTACGTCTATGACGGAACGCCGCGTGTGGCATACGAGTATATTGCAAAATAAAAAGACCCTGAGGGGTCTTTTTATTTTCGATTTCGCTCAAGATAATCCTGGAGAATGATCTGCGCCGAAAGAGCGTCGATGGATGCTCTTTTCTTTTTTCCTTTGGTATTGGCTTCCATCATAAATCTGGAGGCGACCATGGTGGTCATCCGTTCGTCGTAAAACTCCAGCGGAATTTCTGCCATTCGCTCTTGCAGCATGACGGCAAATTTTCTCGTATGCTCTGCGCGGAATCCTTCGGTACCGTCCATGTTTTTGGGTAAGCCGAGGATAATCTTTTCGATGCGCTCTTCTTGGCAGACTGCAGTAATGCGGTCTGCCAATTTTTCTTTATCCCGTTCGTGAACCGTACCGATCACGGTGGCCACAATTTCTGCGTCGTCGCTGACGGCAAGGCCGGTTCGTGCCTCGCCGTAATCAATTCCTAATATTCGCATATATTTAATAATCCTTTATCATTTGATGCAAATGCTGCTGATTGAGCAAAGCGTTTTTACGCGCTTCTTTTGTATATTCCGCCAGGCTTCGGCGCACGGAGTCTTCGTTATTTAAAAGCTTTTCAAATTGATAAATCAAACGTTCCTTGGAAAGTTGATCGTGGTTCAAGAGATAGTCCCCTAATCCAATTTGAGACATTAAAGAATGGTTTTTAGGATCGTAATTGATGGGGAGAAAGGGAGTGCCCAGCATCGTCGCCATGATCTGCCCGTGTAGACGCTCAAAGATATGATATTTGCCGATGGCCATAGAGCGCATCATGCGTTGCGGCTCCGCAGAGGGTTCGACCATATAGCTGATTTGGGGAATCAACTTATGGAGAGCGTGTAGTTGGGGTTGATCCTGGGAAAGATGGAGGGGAATTAGATAATAAAAAAGATTGTGCTTTTCGGAAAGCTCTGTCAATGCTTCGGCGAGTTCCTGCAAAAGCGTCTGGGTATCATTGGCGCTCAATTTAAAGTTGACGCCAACGATAGCTTTGCCCGCTGCCATCTCAATCGGTGCATCAGGAGTGAGGTCCTCAAAATTCAAAGAAAAAGAATCGTCTGCGGTCAGAACGGCAGGACGTGTAATATTCAAGTTTTCAAGGAGTTTCATGGACTCTTGATCACGCAAGGTAATGAAATCGATCTTATTTAAAAGAGTAGCGGTTCTTTTGCGGTTAGACGGGCGGGTGATGGGGCCGATGCCATTGGCATAGAGCAAGGTTTTGCAGTTGCACCACATGGCCATTTTGGTAATGAAAGAGTAATAAAACAGTGAACGATTGGAGGTGGAATCCTGCAAAAGGCTTCCGCTTCCCAATAGAAACACCTTGGTTTTTTTCATTGTCTTATATATGGCCGGAATATTAAATCGGTGAATTTTTTGTACTTGGTCGGGTACGTAGGTGTTTTCCACGTTATGGGATAATACCGAGCCCTTTTGTGCTTTCAAATGATCCATTAAGCAACGCAGGGTCAGATTATCGCCGAAATTATCGCAACCATAATAGCCGCTGATCATATAATCCAACGGACGATAAGCTTGGATGGCATCGAAATACATTTTTTCGGCCGTGGAAGCCATGGTGTCTACGGAGAAACGCTCTTTGACCAAGCGGCGTCCTTCCTCGATATTCTGGGAAAGGTCTTTGCCCTGCAGGCACTCTAAAACCAAATCACAGATCTCTTGATCCGAGGGATAGGGATATCCGCGACAGGTTAGATTGGTTTCGATACATTCTTCGCGGATGGCATCAGAATAAAGACCCAGATAGCCCAGATTGCCCATTAAAATCGTAGGAACCGAGCTGGACATGGCTTCCAAGGCAGAGCGTGAGATACCGACGAACAGGTCGGCGACGGCGGTATACTGCTCAATATTGGTCTTTGCGCCTTGCAAAAGAATGAAATCAGTGCCGCATTGGCGGTTAATTTCATCTGCACGCTGCGCAAAGGAGGGGAAGAGGGTACCGTCACCGACAATGACAACGCGAGTATCCGGCGCCTTTCTATGGATTTCCGGTGCAATTCGGAGAAAGTTTGCGACATGGATGGAGGCTTCCTTATCCAATCGGGAAACTAAGAGGATCATTTTTTGATCTGGCTTAATTCCTAAGGATGCGCGGAAATCCGGCAATTCCTTTTTAGAAAACCGCTCCATATCTATTCCGTTGACAGTCAGGGAGACGTGATCCGGATCGTAGCGGTAGTTATCAACCAAATACTTTTTCAAATCCTCGCTGACGGATAAGGCATAACATCCCCAATTGGAGAACTTTCTGGAAAAGAAATCAACCTTGAAATTAAAGTGAACCGTCGTCACCATGGGGATGTCCAGCTTTTTACAGACCAGTCCTGCGATAAAATTGGAAATTCTGGTATGGGAATGGACAACGGAGGGTCTGCATTTTTTGAATTCACGCATCAAAATGCGATAAGACTTCCACATGGCAGAGGGGGATTTTGTGTGCAGTGGGGTACAGACATGGCGAATCCCGGCCTTTTCCAGCGCGCCGGCATATACGCCGCCGTTAGAAAAGACCGTTACTTGATGCCCTTTGGCAGTGAGCCCACGGGCTAATTCATAAATATGGGTTTCTGCACCGCCGATATTCAGCGACATGCAGAGGATGGCAATTCGCTTCCCCATAGCAGACTCCTATCTGTAAAATTCGTTAAAAATAGATTCTTCCGGAATATTAGCTTCGCGGCAAGAATGAAAAGCACTCAATAGGTTCAAGGGGAGATATTGGGCGAGTTTGGCACACTCCTCCTCAGTCAGTGCTTTTACGGCTTCTTCGATTCGTGCTTTGAGAATACAGATCTCATATTCAAAGGAAGAATTGAAAAAGAAATCAGCATACTTTTTCATCGGTTTAATATAGCGTTCTTCGCCGGCTCTGACGCTGGGCCACATTTCCAAGGTGTCCATAATGCTGGAGTTGCGGTGGACGTGGTCTCGAAGGCTGCGGCGCATTAAGCGGATTTCCCGAGAGGTGATCTCTCCGCCGCCCGGGATAGAATAGGAATCAAATGGACAGATATAAACGCCGATGGTACGGGCAAATTCCAGCCCCTCGGTCAGCTTGGGATTCATGGCGTGGATGCCCTCGATGATCAGGAGATCCTTTTCGGTCGGAGCGAGGGTAATGCCGCTATCCACACGATTACCGATCTTGAAATCATAGCGAGGAAGATGGATGGTCTCACCGCCCAGGAAAGCGCGCATCTGCTCTTGGAAGAATGCGACATCAAAGGCTTCTAAGCATTCATAGTCCGGTTTTGCAGCATCCGGCTGACGGCGACGGATCTCCTCGCGCGGGAGATAATAATCATCAATCGAGATGACGGTGCAGTGAAAGCCGTCTTCCTCCATCAAACGGTCGAGCCGGTTGGAAAAGGTGGTCTTTCCGGAGGAGGAGGGGCCGGTTACCAGGACTGCGGCAGTTAAATGATTGCCGATGGTACGGGTACAGGAAAAATTGATCAGCCGACGTAATTGCTCAAACTGCAGGGTATGGCGGCTTTCGGCCACCTGGATCAGACGATCCTCCAAACCGTTTGCAAAATATTCATTAATATCATGGGGATAAAATTTCATGATCAATTACCTCATAATTATAATTAGTTATATTATATCATTGGGTTATACAATAATGCAATAACTATCTTGAAAAAAAGAATAATCGGGAATATAATGATGATAAAAGGGGGATTATTATGAGTTATTCTTATTATTATATGCGGTTCCCGGAGGGGAAGACCAAAGCCTTGACTTTGAGTTATGACGATGGCGTCGAGCAGGATGCGCAGCTGATCCGTTTGATGGAGCAATATGGCTTTAAAGGCACCTTTAATTTAAATGCGGGGCTCTTTGCTCCGGAGGGGACGGTCTATGAGCCGGGGCATATTCACCGCCGTTTTCCGCTTTCTAAAATCAAAGAGGTGTATTCCTCCGATTGTATCGAGGTTGCCTGCCATGGTTATGAGCATTTACGCTTGGAGCGGATGCCGGG
>JAZNVY010000103.1:0-1820 GCA_045593105.1 Eubacteriales bacterium | reverse complement strand
TGGGGGCGTTTTTATCAATACTCACGCTCATTCCGCACGCTCCAACGCCAATGCGATCAACCGCTCCATCAGTTCCTTGCCCTCGATGCCGGAGGCCGCCATCAGCTTGGGATACATACTGATATCGGTAAAGCCGGGGATGGTATTAAGTTCATTAAAGACCACCGTACCGTCCTCTTTTACAAAGAAATCTACCCGGGCGTAGCCGGAGCATTCCATGGCTTGGAAGACCTTGATGGCTTCCGCCTTGACCCGTTCCTGCGTCTCTTTATCAAGACGTGCCGGGATAAAGAGCAGGGAGTCTGCGTCGTTATATTTTGCATCGTAGCTATAAAATTCAGCCGCCGGGCAGATCTCGCCGGGAACAGAGGCAAAAAGCTCCTCATTGCCCAGCACCGCCACCTCGATCTCGTGACCGACGATGGTCTCCTCCAGGACGATCTTAAAGTCGTGCTCTGCCGCTAAGTGCAAGCCCTCGATCAACTGGGCGCGGTCGGCGCACTTGGTAATGCCCACGCTGCTGCCTGCGCTGGCAGGCTTGACGAAAATGGGATAGGCCAGCGCCTTCTCGACGCGCTCCACCACCGCATCCATATCGGTAAGCTCACGGCGATAGACCTGCACCCAATCAGCCTGGCAGATGCCTGCCTTATCGCAGATCAGCTTGGTCAGCCCCTTATCCAGGGAATTGGCCGCACTGGTCATGGAGGTGGTGATCTGCGGAATACCGGCCAACTGCAGAAGTGCCGCCATGGTGCCGTCCTCACCGTTTTTACCGTGCAGAATAGGCATTGCCAGATCCACCGGCAGTACCTTACCGCCGGCGGTACGGATGCCCTTTACGGAAGGATCGGGCACGATCCATGCCGGCTCGTTATCGACGCGGTGTTCCCATGCGCCGCTCTTGATCTCCGGAAGGGTCGCCTCGGTCAGCATCCATGCGCCGGACTTGGTGATTCCGATTTTATAAATATTATATTTTTCACCCTGCAAAAGGTTCAGTACGTTGCAGACCGAACTGCAGGAAACTTCATGCTCAGAGGACTTTCCGCCAAATAAAACCGCTATATTCATTCCATTTCCTCCCATAGTACATTCTAATACAATTTAATATGATAACAAAATTCAGAAATAAAGTAAAGAGTTTTATAAAAATAACTTTACTTTTTATTCCTATTTATATTAAGATATGAATAGGAGTTGAGATTATGGACGAAAAATATATGAAAGAAGCCCTGCGGCTGGCAAAAAAAGCCGCCGCCCTGGGGGAAGTGCCGGTGGGGGCGGTGATCGTGCATCAGGATCGGATTATTGCCCGAGGCTATAACCGTCGGGAGCTGGATCAGAACGGTCTTTCCCATGCGGAGCTGATCGCTATGCAGCGCGCCTGCAAGAAACTACATTCCTGGCGCTTGGAGGACTGCACCCTCTACGTCACCTTGGAGCCCTGCCCCATGTGTACCGGGGCCATCATCAATACCCGGATCCCCGGGGTGGTCATCGGTGCCACCGACCCGAAAGGCGGCGCCATGGGCGGCGTCATGGATCTGACGGACTATCCCTGGAACCACCACCCCCAAGTCCAAAAAGGCGTCCTGGAGCAGGAGTGCGGCGAGATTCTCCGCACCTTTTTCAAGGAGCTTCGCGCGCAGAAAAAAGAGAAAAAGAATGAAAAAAATTCCATTTCATAATTTATTCATTTTTCTTTTTAATTATTTCATAGTTTCCTAACATATTTCCGAAATGAATGTGTTATACTACAAGCGAGATGAGAGATCACTCATCTCAATCCCCCTCCTATTTTTAATGCAAAACAGTAA
>JAZNVY010000102.1:0-6907 GCA_045593105.1 Eubacteriales bacterium | reverse complement strand
TTGTATTCATTGTTGACTTTGGCGATCAACTGCTCCAGCATCGCCGGCGCGTATTGGGTCAGCTTCTTGGATTTTCCAAAGATCGCCGTCGCCCGATCGCCTCCGTAATAATGCAGATCCGAAAAGATAATCAGTTTCATTTTTTGCTCCTAAAATGATTTTTTCTTATCTTACCACATTTTTAAAAAGAGGTCAATAATATTCACTCGGTGTTGACTTATTTCTTTTTTATGTTAATATAGAATTATAATATTCTTAATAAGGGGGAACCAATATGAAAATTTCAAGCAGAATTTTTGCCATCGTCATGGCGATCGTTTTGATTTTTTCAGCCATGCCTGCAACGATCTTTGCAGAAGAAACGCAGACCCAATTTTATATTAAGGACACCTACGTTTTCGAGCCGATGCGCGATGAAGAAGGCGACTTCCTTGAAGTCTATGTTTCTATAATCGAAACCGGCGAAAACGATGAGCTTTATAACGAGTACACGGAAACGCTCCGGCTCAACGGAACGGCTGAGACCTCGGTGGGCGCCGTCACCTGTACGGACGATCAGCGCACCACCGCTTGGGAGGTGGGCGGCATCTACCCTGTCACCTATAACGGCGGACAGACCTTTCAAGTAGAGGTTTTGCCCAACCCCATCACCTACATGGATATGAACGATTGCCTTGCTTTCTTCGACGAAGAACAGGGTAGTTATGTATTCAGCCCTTATACACTCTTTGAATACAGCAACGGTAGCGGCATTTCTTCCTATGTTGATCGGACCATCTGGCTGAATGCAGACGAATTCTACAGCACCAATTATGGTTTTTCTTTCGAAATTGCCGTAGGTTATGAATTCGAGGTAGAGATGTCCGAATGGGTTCTCGGCAATAGCTATGCGGTGACGGCATCCTTCTTTGGCTTTACCGATACCTTTAACGTCACCCCCATGGAGGTACAAAGCATTTCCGTCGGAGCTCTGCAGAGCGTCGAGGGGGAAAACACCTATAACAATATCCACACCGACGAAAACGGCAACCGTATCGAATGGCGTGCCTACGATGCGGACCCCAAGGACATCACCATCTGTTTTTCTGATGGCAGTTCCATTTCCGGTGATCGGGAGCAGATCTTTGAGCAGACCGGCATCTGGCCCGGATATACCACCGATCAGTCCTATGAAAATCAATGGGGCATGGGCGACCATACCGTCACCCTTACCTTCCTGAACGCCGGCACCACCTATACCTATACCGTTTTGGAAAATCCAATCGCCTCTATCTACGTTGAACCTCTTCGCATTACTGAAGATCTAACGCTGAATGAGACCGGCTACTGGGATGGCGACGCATATATTGATGAGCCCTGGCATCAGTATTCCCTTGAACCAACGTATATGGTCATCTATTTTAAGGATGAGACCTCCGTCTCCGGCACGCCGAATGAGATCTACGACCAAACCGGGATCTGGCCCGAATTTTACTCCAACACAACCCCTTGGGGCATCGGTGAGCACACCGCCACCGTTCGCTATAACGGTTTTTCATCCACCTATACCGTCATTATTGAGGAAAGTCCCATTGTTGATATCACCATTGAACCTGTGGAACTTCTCGAAAAAATCGACGTGACTCAGTCGAGCGATAACGATGAAAATGGTTTCCCTGTAACCTGGTACGCTTATGCTATAGTTCCTGATTTCATAACAATTCACTATAAGGATGGCTCCGAAGTTTCGGGTACCCAAGAAGAAATCGCTGAGCAGACTGGAATTTGGTACTCCTGTTCCTCTGACGAATCCTACGAAAACCAATGGAGCGTCGGCGAACATACCGCCACCCTCAATTTTAATGGATTCGAAAAAGACTATACTGTCAAAATTTTAGAATGTCCCATCTCCCACATTTCGGTGGAAGACATGGAAATTATGGAATATACAAATGGTGAAACTACAAACGATGGTTATTGGGACGAAAACGGTAATTATATCATTACGGATTCCTGGTTCATATACCATGTTGTTCCCGATTATATAACCGTTCATTTAAAGGATGGCTCTTCCGTTTCCGGTAATGAATACTTTGAAGCAGCCGGCCACTGGCCTGGATTGGAATCCGATCAATCTTATGAAAACCAGTGGGATGTTGGTACGCATACCGCCACCCTCCGTTATGGAAGTTTGATAACCAACTATACGGTTACCATTTTGGAAAGCCCCATCGCCTCCATCGTTATTGACCCCATCCTGCTGACGGAAAAGATCAATGGGTATATCACCTACGACCGTTACTGGCACGACATGGAAAATTATACCGATTATTATTATTTCCAATATTATGTTGAGCCGCCCTACATCACCATTAACTATAAGGACGGCACCTCTATTTCCGGCACCCAGCAGGAAATAGGAGAAATGACCGGCATCTGGCCCTCCTGCTATTCAGAAGAAGGTCAAAACTATCAAAATCAATGGGGAGTCGGAGACCATACCTGTATCATTGATTTCAACGGTGCAAGATCCACCTATACCGTCACCGTTCAGGAATGTCCCATCGAAAAAGTCACCGTTGAGCCCGTTCTGCGGACAGAGCAGTTCGATGCGATCCATAACTCCGAATATTGGGACGAAGAGACCGAAACCACCATCCAGGCTTCTTGGATCAGCTATGAGTACGGAGCCGAAGCCATCACCCTTCATTATAAGGATGGCACCACCTTCACTGGTGACCCCTCTGAAATTGAGGAGCGGCTCGGCATCTGGCCCTCTTGCAATTCCGATCAGTCCTACCATAATCAATGGGGCGTGGGCGACCATACCGCCACCCTCACCCTCGGCGGATTTGAAGTGGAATATCCCGTCACCATTCAGGCGTGCCCCATCGACCGTTTCGAAGTAGCGCCTATCTCCCTGATCGAAGGAATGGACGGAAATATGGAGGAAGGTTATTGGGACGAAAACAATAACTTTATCGAGCAGCGTTGGTTCTACTATTACGTAGACCCCACTGAGATCACCGTCTACTTCAAGGACGGCAGACCTGCCTTTACGGGTACCCGAAGCGATATCGAGAATCAGCTCGGATTCTGGCCGGAGATCCTCACCGATCAATCCTACCATAATCAATGGGGCGTGGGCGACCATACCGCCACCCTTTCCTTTGGCGCATTTCGTTGCGAGTTCACCGTCTCCATCGAGGAATATCCCATTAAGGGAATCTCGGCAGAAACCGTTCAGTGTATCGTCGGTCTGAGCGGCTGGACGGATAATAGCGGCTACTGGGACGAAAACGGAAACTATATCCCCGGTCCCGAATGGTTCCGTTACGAGATCACCCCCCAAAAGATCACCGTTCATTATAGCGACGGCACCACCTTTACCGGCACGCAGGATCAAGTCGCCGTGGAAACCGGTTATTGGCCCAATGTCACAGACGATCAGTCCTATGAAAATCAATGGGGCATCGGTGAGCACACTGCTATCATCAGCTTAGGAGGAGGTTTAAGCGCAGAATATACCGTAGAGGTTATCGAAAATCCCATCGAGCGTATCGACATCCCGGACTTCACCCGCTTAGAGCTGTTCGACGGCGAACGAATGGATGAATATTGGGACGAGGAAACCGGTCTTTTAATCCCCTCTTGGTTCGGCTATGACGTTATTCCCTCGGAGATGACCGTTTACTTCAAGGACGGCAGCCATCTCACCGGCACGATGGACGACCTTTACCATCACCTCGGCGTCTGGCCCCAATTCGATAACGATCAAGGTCCCTATAATCAATGGGAGGTGGGCGATCACGAAGTCACCCTCCGCTGGGGCGAAGCTGAAGCCACCTACACCATTACCGTTGTAGAAAATAACGTCTCCCATATCACGGTAGACAACGCCGAGTGCTATGAAAACGAAGACGGCTATCTGGCAGAGGAAGGCTATTGGAATGAATATGGAGAGTTCATCGTGACGGACACCTGGCACCGCTACAATGACTTCGCACCCGCCACCATCACCGTCCATTATCAGGACGGCACCAGCACCACCTACGACTACGATGAAATCGGTGATTTCACCGGTTATTGGCCGTATTGCATGGACGATCAGTCCTATGAAAACCAGTGGGGCGTGGGCGAGCATACCGCCTATCTCTGCTACGGCGGCTATAAAGCAGCATTCACCGTCACCGTCAAAGAATTCGTCATGACGGACGACCATGAGCATACCTACAGAGACGATTGCGACGCCACCTGCGTATGCGGCTATACCAGAACCGCTCCCCACTCCTTCTCCGACGCAAACGATATCATCTGCGATGACTGCGGAGAAATGAAGTATGGAATGGACTTCGTCTATACCCTCTTGAAACACATCGATGGACTTGACGTAGGTCTTACCGATGAAGAAGCAGACTTCAGCGGCGACGGTAAAATCACCGTCTTCGACGCCGTCCGCCTCCTGCAGATCATCAATAATACCCCCATCGAATAACAAAAAAATAAAGATCCCCCCGCTATGCGGGGGGATCTTTATTAAATTGATCTTCTGATCTAAAATCTTTCAAATGGAATGAGACTTCGTTTTCTCCGAATGAAGGTGTATGTCGATACACCCTATCGCAATACTGCCCCTCCGTCAAGCAATATACTGCGCACCTTCTGCACGTCTACCGTATGGGCATTGGCACCATCCTTTTTGCAGACAGCCGCCGCCACGCCTGCCGCCTCACCCATATTGGCGCAAATGGGGATAATTCTTACCGAGGAATGAGCCGCATGGTCAGCGGAAAGACAACGCCCGGCAACCAGCATATTATCATACTCCTTGGGCAAAAGAGAGCGGTAAGGGATCTTATAATATTCGCCGTCACCGAATTTATAGATGTAGGTTCCCGTTCCGGTAGGATTATGAATATCAATATCATAGCAGCCGAGAGCAATGGTATCTTCAAAATCCTTGCATTCAATAAGCTCTTTTTCGCTCAGAATATGAACGCCCTTCAGCTTACGGCTTTCTCTGATTCCGATGTGATTTGCCACGTAAACCAAGGTTGCATTCTTACAGCTCTTTGCATTTTCTTTCATAAAATCAAACATCTCTTTGATTTGTTTTCTGGCGCCCATCTCTGCTCTGCTGATTCCAAATGCATCGGTGGGATCTTCTTTTACGATGCGGGTGGTATTGAAATGAAGAACCCCCTCCCCGATCCCTTTAAAGATCAAAAGATTTTCACGGGGATTATGGATTAAGCCCTTCTCTTTATACTCCAGATACTTCTCCTGAAGAAACGCTTCTTCCTCCAAAAAGAGATCTACGTCCACGTTGCACAATCTGAAACAGGTCGTCATGGGTTGGCAATAGCTGTCGCCTTCTCTGCCAAGCTGATAATCACAACCCGTCATGGCGATCAGGCTTCCGTCGCCGCTTGCATCAATAAAGAAATCGGCAAAGAATTCCAGAACTCCGCTTTTGGTTGCCGCTTTGACACCGCAGATCGTTCTATCCTGATAGATTGCATCCATCACCGTAGCGTGGAACAATACGGTTACCCCTGCTTCCTCCATCATTTCGTCAAAGATGATCCTATAGGTTTCCCAAGAGGCCTCCCCATAGGCGCTATGGCGTTTTTTAATTTCTTCAAACAGCCCCGCCGAGGTCACCTTTCCCTTCTCTCCCCGTGTCATATGACGCATAAAAGGATAAACCAAACCATTGGTCATCGCCCCGCCGAGGGTGCCGGACTCTTCAATCAATAAAACAGAAAGCTCCTGCCGTGCCGCCGCTACCGCCGCGCAAATTCCGGCAATTCCGCCGCCTACTACAATCAAATCATACTTTTTCATAAACGCTCTCCTCCCTTTTTATTTATTGTAACACCATTTTCAAAGGATTTCTTATAATAAAAGTTTCAAAACTTGAAATATTGAAACATTTATTATATAATAAATGAAAAATTATGTTCAGGAGTTCAAGATGTCCGATTCTCTTTTATATCATCTTATCCAACAAATCGAATATAAAACAAACCTCCATATCGTCGTTTTGTTTTTCAAGAATTACGGCAACGGAATGTGCAAATTACCCTCCCAACATAAAATCCACGCCAACCCCATCTGCGATGCTTTCAAAAGGATCAGCAGTCAAACCTATTCCAATTGTTTGCGGTGCCGAAACTTTGCCATCAAAAAAGTGCTCAAAACCAAAACGCCCTTTGGCGCGCTGTGCGTAAACGGTATTTATGAGTATACCCATCCTGTTTTGATGAATGGCGACGTGGCTGCCGTCATCTTTATCGGCAATATTTCAGACGGTGAAAACTCCATCAATAAAATAAAGAAAAAGTCAAACGGAGCGCCGCTTCCGCTGGACACTCTGGAAAAAGATTTCTCCCCCGAAATGTGCCAAAACCTTTGCCGAACCATCGAAAACTATATCTTGTTTTTGCTCAAAAATTATGAGGATGCGCAAACGGATGAAAAGCCCCTGATCCGCAACATCAAAAACTATATCCGAGAAAATCTCGATTTTGAGCTGTATGCCAAAAATCTTGTGGAGACCTTTTACTATAACCCCCGCTACCTTTGTCGGCTTTTCAAAAAAGAAACCGGCTATTCCTTAAACGACTATATCCGTTTACAGCGTCTGAAAAGAGCAGAAACACTGCTGGTTACTACCACCCATTCCATTATTGAAATTGCCGCAGAGATTGGCTTTAAAAACGTGACCTATTTTAATAAGGTATTTAAAGCAAACTATCATACGACCCCCACCGACTACCGTAAGCAACATAAATAAATACATAAAAAAGAACCTGTCTTGCGACAGGTTCTTTCCTTATTTACGGCGTTGTTCGCCGATTTCAGCGGTTTATTTCAGTGCTTCAGATACAGCAACTGCCACAGCCACAGTCATACCAACCATCGG
>JAZNVY010000101.1:0-5926 GCA_045593105.1 Eubacteriales bacterium | reverse complement strand
GACGGTTCGGACAGAGAGTGGATTTTGGGGCTTAGATCTTTCGGCAGGTGCGCCGGACGGCTCTTTTTCCAGAGCATCGGATACTGAAAATCTGATCTGGAAAGAGGAGGCTCTTGCGGTGCGGCCGGGGTATCAGGAGATCGCCACCCTCTCCGGACGGATCAATGGAATTTTCACTTATGGCGATTCCCTTGTCGTACATGCCGGAACGCGGCTGTATCAGATCAAGGATGGGGAGAACCCGATCCTTTTGAACGGCGAACTGGCGAATGCCCCCTCCCATGGGGTGGTGCGCCATCAGACCATGACGCTACGGAATTGCAGAACTCCGTATAGCTGTCAATGGTACCATGAGACCATTACCGATGATTTTCTTTTCATTAATGATGGGGTTCATTATGTCTTTTTTGACGGCCGCTATGTCAATCCCGTAGCGGATTCTCATTGGAATGCGGATCTCTATACCCTGCATAGCCAGGAGATCTATCCCGATTTTTATGCCACGGTTCCGTTTACGGCGGTGGCAAAACGGCCGGACGGCGGCGGTGACGTAGATCCGCGCGGCGATAATCGCCTTTCTCAGTTTCGCTGTGAAAGCTTTTACGTGTCGAGCGAAGAGGATGTCAAGTCCTTTCGTTTAAACTGTCTGGTGAGCGATTTCAATACCAAGATGGCGCCGGAAGTCCAATTGCGGGATATCGAGGGTATCTGGAGGTGCTTGGCCAGTATGGATATCCGGGTGGTGGCGGAGCGGGATAGTCAGCTGGCGCGGATCTCCACCCCTTCCATCCGTGCCGGCACCAATTTCAAGATAAGTGATTACGATGCCATCGTCGGGTTTGGTACCGGGGACTTCGTCTTTGCAGACGACGGGATGGATAACGTCCGTATCACCTACGGCGTCATAAAGGATGAGCCGAAGGCCTTGACCGGCGCCACCGCCTTTGGGCTTTACGGTGCCGGCGGCGCAGACGACGTGCTCTTTCTGGGCGGAAGTGAGACGGCACCCGGGGAGGATGCTTTTAGCGCACCCAACGACTTTTTCTGTTTTTATTCCACCGCTGTGGAGCGATTAGGTGGGGATAAGACCCCCGTCACCGGCTACTGCCGCTTGAGCGACGGACGATTGGCAGTCTTGAAGAACGATCCCAACGGCTCCACTGTCTTCTTCCGGGATCATTATCTGGCGGAGGCCGGCAGGATGCAGAGCGGAGAGCAGTACCGGGTGGACACCTATCCCTCCAAGACCGGTGCGGCGGTGGAGGGCTGTCTTTCCACCCATGCGGTGGGGATCGCAGGGAACGAGCCCTGCTTTTTGGCCAAGTCCGGTCTTTATAGCGTTCGCAGCGTTTCGGATGAGTTGACCAATCTCAATGAAACGGTGCGGAGAAGTATGTCCATTGACGGGCTTTTGACCCGTTTTGATCCCCAAAAGGCACGGGCGATCTGCTGGAAGAATTATTTTCTTCTGGCTTTTGAGGAAACCGTCTTTTTGACTGACGGACGGCGTGACGGAAAGGGTCAACTGCGGTTTCTCAAGTGGTCGCTGGCGCACAAAATCACGGCGATGGGCAAAAAGGACGGCAACCTCTATCTGGGTGACGCTGAGGGTAGGCTCTTTCTTTTCGGAGAGGCGGCAGACGATGCCGGGACACCTATCCGTGCCTTTTGGAAGACGGCGGTCATGGAAGAGCAAAGCGGCAGGAAGATGATCCTCCGTCGCCTCTGGGCGGCGGTGGAGCCGGGGGAAGATACGGCATTTTCCGTTCGGCTTTATCGGGATCATACGCCGATGAAACCTAAAGAGCTTGCCCTGCACTGCCTGGATTTCGCCGACTGGGATTTCGGCGCCGTCTCCTTTGAGGGTTGCCGGGAGGTGCGGTGGGTGCCCTTATATCAAGGTCCCCTGACGGCTCGGCAGCTTTCCACAGTGGTGGATCTCAGCCATGCCGGGGAACTGAAGCTTAGAGGCTTTCGGATGATTTATGAAAAAGGAGGCATGATGCGGTGAATATAGCCGATTTGAAATTTACGTCGGAGGAGATCGCGGCAAAGAGTATCGAGAGCTTGGCGGATCGCCCGGAGCTGTCTGCCGCCGAAATGAAGGCGCGGCTGGATAGCGGTGATATTCGGAAAAAATTCAATGCGTTGATCGATTATCTGGCGGAAAGGATTTAATAAAAGAAAGGAATCAATATGATCAGTAATGTAGATAAATTACTGCTGACTTCTGCCCAGCAAGCGGAGATTCAACGGATGAAGGAAAAGTACATCGCTGCGGAAAAGGCAGGGGATGTGGCCGGGATGAATGCGGCTCACCAGCGTGCAGAGGAGATCCGTGCCTCTGCCGGCTATTCCGGCGGTGAGGCCGGCGATGAGTATATTCTGTTGAAGACCGCCCAAAACCCCGGCTATGATGCCTATGAAAAGCTGATGCAGAACTATTTGGGCAGCAGTATGAATGCGATCTCCGCCGGCTTTGCCGAGCGATTGGCATCGTTGGAGGAGCAAAAAGAGGAGATCTCAGACCGGGAGGAACAGGATCAGGCAGCGGCCCGCTCGGCTGCCTGGAACGTGCATCGCCTGGCGGAGGACGGCTTATTGACCCGTGGGCTTTCCAATACGGGGCTTGCCGACGTCATCACCGCCACCGCCTTGAACCAGGCGTCCGCCAATGCCTATCAGGCATTATTGGATCGCCGTTCGGCGCTCCGGGAGAATGAGACTGCAAAGGCAGAGGCTTACGCCGACGCCATGAATGCGGCAGCAGAGGTACAGACGGAGTTCAGCAGTATGCTGGGTGACGCCTATAGCAGTTTCTATGAAAACGAAGCAGACCGCGCCTTTGAACTGCTTTTGCAGGGTGTGGAAAAGGCGACGGCCGCAGATCAAGCGGAGAAGAATCATGAGTACCAGCTTGCCTTGCAGAATCTGAAAAATCAAGGTTCTTTGGAGCAGGCGGAAAAGAATCATGCGTACCAGCTTGCTTTGCAGAATCTGAAAAATCAAGGTTCCTTGGAGCAGGCAGAAAAGGATTACTATTATCAGCTTGCGCTGCAAAAGCTGAAGCGTCAATGGGAACTGGATGATCAGAAGAGAGGCTTCTGATGCAGGAATATCCCATCTCTCACGACTACTGTGCGGCGCGCAGTAACGGCATAGAGCGGGTTCAAAAGATGGCAGAGCGACGGATCGACGGGCACGGGCAGAAGCTGGATGATCTGACCCGTGCCTGCATCCAGCTGACTGCTGCGGTCGATCGGGTGTCGTTGATCCTGGAAAAGCAGGATCAGCGGCTGGATCGGCTGGAAAATCGGAATTGGCTCTCCTTTTTGGAGAGTAACGGCGGTAAGACCCTCTTGCGCTTCCTGGGGATCGGCTTGCTGATCCTTTTGGGGGCTGGCGTTGGGGTGAATATCGTTCAGGTTTTATCGGAGGTATTATGATGAAATGCACAAAGGAAACCATGGTGCGCACCGTCTTTTTGCTGCTCTCTCTGGTCAATCAGGTGCTGACGGGTCTGGGCAAAAATCCCCTGCCCTTCAGCGATGAGGCGATCTACGAGGCACTTTCTGCGGTGGCCACCGTTTTCGCCAGTCTTTGGGCCTGGTGGAAGAATAATAGCTTTACCAAGGAAGCAGTTCAGGCAGACGTGTATCTGCAGAAACTGAAAAAGGGGGCAGAGAGATGACCCGACTTCCGGTGACCGGTGCCTTCTTCGTGACGGCGGTCTACGGACAGAAAGGCTCCTATTGGAAGGACGGACATCAAGGCATCGACTTTGCCGCCGATGACCGCCGGATCTTCGCCACCTGCGACGGAACGGTTCGGCTGGTGGCCTATGATGCCGCCGGCTGGGGACAGTACGTTTCCATCGGAGATGCAGAGGGGCGCCGCCATATCTTTTGCCACCTGGTAAAAGGCAGCGTCACCCTCAAGGCCGGCGATAAAGTGACCCCTCTTACGGTGATCGGCAGAATGGGGGATACCGGGAACGTGACCGGCGTCCATCTGCATTTTCAACTGCAGGAGGGAGAAAAGGTCATTGATCCCACCGATTATCTGGGAATTCCCAATCGGGTGGGAAGCTACCATTCTAAGGATTTTGAGGAGGCGGATACGATGGCTTATCGGGATGAAAAGGAGATCCCTGCATGGGCTAAGGATGCAGTTGATACGGTGACGGATAAGGGCTGGATGCTGGGCGATGACCGGGGGAACTTCAACCCGAACGATCCGGTGACCCGGGCAGAGATGGCTGTTGTTTTAGCCAGAATGACGGAGTGATAGGAGGCTCTGCCGTTTATAGACGGCAGAGCCTCAAACAAACTGTCAAAATAGGCACAGACCGCAGAAAAAGGAAACAACTTTTTTTCGACAAATCTGATGGCTTTTTTCGCTCTGTGTCTAATTTTGGATCGGAATGATCGAAAAATGTCAAACGGTTTTTCTTTACCTCAGTCGAATTATGTGGTATCACATTGTTGAACCGTCAATTCATGACGAATTGACCAAAATAATATCAAGTTCCGCGCAATTTTGCGTTATGGGGGAAGTTTAGAGATGCATAACAGAGTTTATATAAAAAGAATACGGCTGGGGCTGACCCAGCAGGAGCTGGCTGAGCGTGCCGGTATCTCTCGCCGGACGATCAATACTTTGGAGTCCACCGGGCGATATCCCTCCTTTCGGGTGGGGGTTCGGCTTTGCCGGGCGCTGGGCTGCTCCATGGAGGAGGTGTTTCCCTGCGATGTATTATTGTGAGAATTGCTACCGCTACTTTGAGGTTCCTAAGCTGGTGGAGGAGGGCTATGGGATGCCCTGGCCCTGGCGCCGACAGTATGATGCCTGCCCGGAATGCGGCATAGTGGGGATGTTTCGGGAGGTGCAGGAGGATGCTTGAGGATGTGCGCGTCCTGCGCAGAGAACTGGAGGAATATCAGGCATTGCTGAAAGCCCTGCCGGACTGCGGTACCTGGCGGACGGCGGCCTTGGAGAAAAAACTCCAGCGTACCGCCGACCGACTGGCAGAAAAGCTTTGGGAGATCACCAAGTTTATTGCAGAGATTCCGGACGCAGAACTGCGGCTGATCTGTGAACTAAGGTATTTTCGGGGCTGTACCTGGCCGGAGGTGGCTAAAAAGCTCCCCACCTATCTGAGCGCCGACGGCGCACGTATGAAGCACGACAGATACTTAAAGAAATGCAGAATACAGAATGAACAAAAAAAGAAAACTTCTGCAATGCAAAGAAATAATTCTTTAACATAAGAACAAAAGAAATACAGAATACAGAATGAACAAAAAAAGAAAACTTCTGCAATGCAAAGAAATAATTCTTTAACATAAGAGCAAAAGAAATACAAAAGAAATATTTCTTTATAAAAGAACTTTCGTTATGGGTTGAAGAAATATTTCTTTATAAAAGAACTTTTGTTATGGGTTGAGGAAATATTTCTTTATAAAAGAATTTGCGTTATGGGTTGAAGAAATATTTCTTTGTACAAGAACTGAGGGCGTGATTGATAGAAAAATTTCTTTGCAGAAGAAATGGTGTTTTAAAAAAAGAATCCGCCTGTAGGGCGGATTCCTTTATCATTCTGCAGTCCACATAAAGGAGGGGTCGACGGGCTTGTCGTTCTCCCATAACTCATAATGCAGGTGGTCGGTCTCGCCGCATTCCAAGAGCATGGAGCGGCCGACGGTGCCGATGGCATCGCCCGACTTAAGCATCTGACCCTCCTGGACGGTGGCGGTGTCCAGAGAGGCATAGCGGGAGATCTTGCCGTGGGGATGGCGGACGGTGACGAGATTGCCCATCAGGTCGTCCTGAAGGACGCTTTCCACCACGCCCTCCGCCACGTTCAGCACCGGGGTGCCGGCTGCTGCGGCGACGTCGATGCCGTTATGGGTGCGCCAATCCTTGA
>JAZNVY010000100.1:0-5543 GCA_045593105.1 Eubacteriales bacterium | reverse complement strand
ACGGCTTTAAGCTGGGTCTGGAGCTGGCTAAAAAGGTGGGCGCAGATCTGGTGATCGCTACCGACCCGGATGCGGATCGCGTGGGCGTCGCGGCGCTGGCCGGCGACCAGGTGACCCTCTTTACCGGTAACCAGATGGCTGCTCTTTTGATCGACTTTATTATCCAGGTTCAGAAGGAAAGCGGCACTATGCCGCAAAATCCTGCGGTGGTATCCACCATCGTTTCCTCCAAAATGCCGGCTAAGATCTGCGCCGACAATGGCGTGGCGTATTTTGAAGTACTGACCGGCTTTAAGTATATCGGCGAGATGATCGAGCGCTTTAAGGCGGAGGGCTCTCATAATTTCATTCTGGGCTTTGAGGAAAGCTACGGCTATCTGAAGGGTGATTATGCACGGGATAAGGACTCCTTAGTGGCGTCCATGCTCATTGCGCAGATGGCGATGTATTATAAAAATAAGAATAAAAACCTGGTGCAGGCGATGGAAATTCTCTTTAAGAAGTACGGCTATTTTGAAGAGAAGACCACCAGCTTTACCATCCAGGCGGTCATTCCTCAGCAGAGAATGGACGAGATCATGAAGGGGCTTCGCAGCAACGTGCCTACCTCCATCGAAGGAAAAAAGGTGGTGGAGTTCCGGGATTATAAGAACCACGTGATCAAGGATCTTCTCACCGGCAAGGAAAGCGTCACCACCCTGCCTACCGCAGACGTGCTTTATTATATCTTTGAGGACGGTACTCACGCGGTGGTTCGTCCCTCCGGTACAGAGCCAAAGGTCAAGGTCTATATCCTGACCTCCGGTGAAAATCGCTTTGATTGCCATAATAAAGTGGAAACCTATAGCGAGATCTTCGGTAATCTTCTGAAATAATAAAAGAGAATAAAAAAGCAGAAACGAGTAATCGTTTCTGCTTTTTATTTGTTTATTCGCGGTTTTCAATAATGGGATATAACTGAATCGTATTTCCCCCATCCACCACAAGCTCTGCGCCGGTGGTATTTCTTGCAAACGAAGCGAAGTACCATACCGCGTCGGCTACGTCCTCACCGACTGCTACGTCCCCAAGCGGTGTATAACGCGAGGGTACGTTTTTATAGAATTCGGGATTTTTCTCCCATCTGTCTGTCCGGATCATTCCCGGCAGAACCGCATTTACGCGAATATTGTATTTCCCCAGATCCAGCGCCATTGCGCGCATCATGCCAAGCTGACCGCCCTTGGATGCCGAATATGCAATTCTGCCCGGAATCGAACGATACGCGGTATTTGAATTGATGAAAATAATATTTCCGCCGCCGTTATCTTTCATCCTTTTTGCGGCTTGTTCGGAAAGGCAGTAATTCCAAACCATATTCGTATTTATAACACGCATAAAGTCGGTCAGCGGGCTTTCAAAGATTTCCATGCCGAGACCCTGGTCTGCGGCGTTAAGAACCAGGGTATCAATGAAGATCCCTTTTTTATCAAGGTCGGAGAATAAATTCTTGACCGATTCTTCGTCCACCGTTCTTTCGTCCAAAAGAGAATCAATGGAATAACCAATGATATTTACAGCGGGAAATTTTTCTCGGTACTGTTTTTCGGCGGTGTGAACTTTTTCTTTGTTTCTTCCCGTAAAAACAACGTCGATTCCTTCTGATGCGAATTTTTCTACGATTGCAACACCGGTGTTTATACAAGCGCCGGTTATAAGTACGGTTCTTTTCATTCTTTCATCCTTTTCCTTTTTTAAAAATAAAACTCGGTTTTGGCAGGTCGTATATCGGTCAATGCACCGGTATAATGTCTTAACGTATGGGTTTTATACGGATGCTTCAAGCATTCTTCTTCGTTTATTTCTATGCCCAAGCCCGGTTTATCGGGGATCTTGATATATCCGGCCTCATATTCTAAAGCTTCGTTTGTAATATCTTTTCGCCATTCGACGTCGCTATACATGATTTCAAGGATCTCGAAATTCGGGCAAGTAGCCGCCAGCTGAAGCGTTGCTGCATTTGCAACGGGTCCCGACGGATTATGGGGCGCAAACGGAATGTATCTCGACTCTGCTCCTGCTGCAATCTTCTTTAATTCCATAATGCCGCCGGCGTGCGAAATATCCGGTTGAATATAGTCTGCCGCCTTTTTATCAAACAGCGGTCTGTAGTCCCAACGGGTATAAAGTCTTTCGCCCGCCGAAATGGCAACGGGGGATCGATCCTTGACTTCTTTTAGGGCATCAAGGTTATCCGGTGGAACAGGCTCTTCAAAAAACATCGGTTTAAACGGTTCAAGTTCCTTTGCGATTTTAATACTTGTCGGAACATTGAATCTGCCATGACCTTCGATCAGCAGATCGACCCGGTCGCCAACGGCATCCCTTACGGCGGCAATATTGCGAAGGGCTTTATCCAGCTCGGCATTTGAAATATTGAGATAGTTCTTGCCGAACGGATCCCACTTCATAGCGGTCACCCCTCTTTGTACTGCGATTTTTGCTTTCTCGGCAAATTCTTCGGGCTCCTTTGCGCCGGCAAACCAGCCGTTAACGTAAATTCTCACTTTATCGTGAACTTTTCCGCCCATTAGTTGGTAAACGGGCACGTTAAGGCTTTTTCCCAATATATCCCAAAGTGCCATTTCTACAGCCGAAAGTGCAGACATCAAGACCGCTCCGCCCCTCCAGTAAGCATCGCGGTAGATACTATGCCAATGCTTTTCGATCTCAAGCGGGTTTTGACCCACAAGATATTCTTTTATGTGTTCCACGGCACCAAGAAGTGCTTTTTCCTTATATTCAAGGGTTGCTTCTCCTACGCCGTCTATCCCTTCGTCTGTATAAACCTTAACAAAAACCCAGTTTGTCCTGAAACAGTCCACCACAAACGTTTTTATATCTGTAACCTTCATATTCTTACCTCCTTATATATTTGAGGAACGATTTTTCTTTCATAGTCCCATTTTGCCGGATCAATTTCATCAAAAAGCCCAAAATGCAACGGTACCGCATATGCGGGATCGATCTTTTCGCAAAACCGCTTTGCATCTTCCATGTTCATATTATTTCCCACGCCGTTTATAGGGAGGAACACCGCGTATATATCATTAGGAAGGTCTTCAAAGATCTCTTCGTTATACAGCGTATCGCCCGTAATATAATATTTTTTCTCCCCGTCGTCAATGATAACGCCGATGGAAGTGGGATCGCTATGCTCGGCTTTAACGGCGGTAAATCTGATGCCGTACTCCGTCCACGTTGTATTTCGATTAAATAGTACGTAATTATGATCCCCACCGATTTTGCGCACCGTATCCCAAACCGATCTTGGGGACAAAATCGTTATATGGCGCTCCTTGGTAATAAACATTTCTGCAGTTTCAGGATCGTAATGGTCAAGATGATCGTGGGTAAAGATCATAATATCAGGCTTAATATGATATAAATCTTCTTTTACCGCCACCCGGCGATAATTTTTAGGGTTTATTCTTTTTACACTATCTGAAAAGTATGGATCGATCATAATGCTGACATGATCGTTTTCAAAGAGCAGTCCTGCTTGCCCCAACCATGTGACTTTCATATATTCACACCCCCATATTGATTTTTTTATGGTTCTATTGTATACTATATTTCATTGAAAATATATCCGTATCTTATCGAATTTATTAGATTTCTTACTATTTATGGAGCTTTTAATATGGAAATAAACTTACCGGACATCGTAGCAATCGGAATTTATAATTCAAATTTCGCTGTTAAAAACAAAGTGATTACCAAAAATCGAAAAACAACGATGTTTGAAATAGAAATACCAATCGAAAAAGGCGGAATTTCTTACATAAACGCCGAAAAAATGCCGATTGAACCGGATGTGATTATTTGCGCCAAGCCGGGTCAGCTACGACATACAAAATTACCGTTCAAGTGCTATTATATCCATTTTATGGTGACAGACGGAAAACTGTATGATAATCTCATGGATATTCCGAATTATGTAAAAACGAATAAATACGAAGAGTACTATGAGATCTTTAAAAAGATGTGCAACTATTATGATAGCGCGATCGAGACGGATGAGATCCTTTTGCATAGTCTTGTCCTGGAACTGATACATAACTTAATAAGGGATTCAAAAAAGCGCTCCTTGCACAACCCTATTAAGAAGAATAATTACAAAGCCATTGAAAACACCATCAACTATATCAAGGAAAACCCTGCCGCAGATTTATCCCTCGAAACCATAGCAAGCAAAGCTGGATTCAGTCCTATTCATTTTCACAACTTATTTAAAGCGTCTACCGGTAAAACGCTTCGTGAATACGTGGAAGAGCAACGCATAAAAAAGGCAGCAAATATGCTTATTACGACAGATCATACACTTTCTGAAATTGCATATGAGTGCGGGTTTTCGTCGCAAAGTTATTTTAGCTATGCATTTAAACATAAAATCGGTAAAACACCGCGGAAATATGCAAAAGAGATTTACGAGCGATATGAAGAATAGTATAAAAAATCAGCAGAAACGAGAAATTGTTTCTGCTTTTTTACGGTCCTTTGGCGCGCATCTCGATAAGGGCTTGCATTTTTTGTTTTATCGTTTAGAATGAAATTGTATAGAAAGGGGCGTATACCTATGATGAAAAAAACATTGGCAGGCTTGCTGGCGGCGATGCTGCTTTTGACCTGCGTTAGCTGCAAAAAGAACGAGGAGTCTGATTCCCTTTCCGGCTTGAAGACGGAAACGGGCACGGAGATAAAGGACGATCTTTCTGATAAGACGAATTCCTATAAGGTGAACTATCTTTCATAAAGATCGGGCAGGACGATGAAAATCGTCCTGCTCTTTTTATAGAACGATACTTGACCTTTTGCAAAATATTGGTTACAATATAATGTGAAATTTATTAGCGGAGGAAGTCCATGCTTGAGTTAAAAAACGTTTCCTATATTGTCGACAGTGAAGATGGCAAAAAGGAAATTTTAAAAGATATCAATCTGACTATTGACGAGCGGTTTGTCGCCATCACCGGACCCAACGGCGGCGGAAAGTCTACTTTGGCAAAACTGATCGCCGGCATTTATCAGCCCACTACCGGTCAGATCTTACTGAATGGGGAGGATATTACCGATCTTTCCATCACCGACCGTGCTAAAAAAGGCATCAGCTTTGCATTCCAGCAGCCGGTTCGTTTCAAGGGAATCACCGTCAAGGATCTCATTACCCTGGCGGCAGGCCGCCCCATCGGCATGAGCGAGGCTTGCAATTATCTTTCTGAGGTGGGGCTTTGTGCACGGGATTATATCAACCGTGAGATCAACGCCAGCCTTTCCGGCGGTGAGGTCAAGCGCATCGAGATCGCAACGGTTCTGGCGCGCGGTACTGAGATCTCCGTCTTTGACGAGCCGGAGGCCGGTATCGACCTTTGGAGCTTTTCCAATCTCATTCAGGTCTTTGAGAAAATGCATGAGAAGATGGGCGGTTCCATCATTATCATTTCCCATCAGGAGCGTATCCTCAATATTGCGGATAAGATCGTGGTGATCGCGGACGGCACCGT
>JAZNVY010000099.1:0-6285 GCA_045593105.1 Eubacteriales bacterium | reverse complement strand
CGGTGAAGAGGAGCTCTATCAGGGCCGCCGCTTCAAGACCTATCGCGGCATGGGCTCCATGGCTGCTATGGCTAAGAAGTCGGATCGTAGCCATGTCGTTCTGTGAGCCAAGGAGTTGGATCGACCTGTTGTCTTCCTAAGACCGCTTGGCCTCCGACTTGGCTGCGAGGAAAGCCCCGGTGAAGAGGAGCTCTATCAGGGCCGCCGCTTCAAGACCTATCGCGGCATGGGCTCCATGGCTGCTATGGCTAAGGGTTCTGCTGACCGTTATTTCCAGACCGGTACCAAGAAATTGGTTCCTGAGGGCGTCGAGGGTCGCGTACCCTTTAAGGGCGCTATGGGCGATACCGTCTTCCAGTTGATGGGCGGTTTGCGCTCCGGTATGGGTTACTGCGGTACCGAAACCATCGAGGAGCTCAAAAAGAACGGCAAGTTTGTGAAGATCACCGGCGCCGGTCTTAAGGAGAGCCATCCTCACGATATTCATATTACCAAGGAAGCTCCTAACTATACTTCCGATGCGAAATGAGGAATTTGCTGAATGAAAGATCAGGCATTAATTGACCATCTTTCCGCCCTTTCTCGTCTTTCTTTTGACGGAGAGGCCAAGGATAAGATGGCTGCAGATATGGAAAGCATCATGAAACTGATGGATACCATTACCGAGGTGGAGATCTCCGAGGAGGAGTATCCCCTTACCGCCGAGGGCGGCATGGAGCTCCTCCGCGAGGATGAACTCCGGGCGTCGATGCCGGTGGAGGATGCTTTGGCCAATGCAAAGGGCAAGCTGTACCACTTTATTGCCGTGCAGAAACTGATGGATTGAGAGGTACGGAAGCGATGAATTTGCATTTAAAATCAATTAAAGAGCTGCGTGCGCTTCTGGATGGTGGCGATATCACCGCCCAGGAGCTGACCCAGTATTATCTCGATCGGATCGAAAAGCTGGATCCTACTATCCACGCCTATATCACCGTCAATGAAAAGGCAATGGAGCAGGCGGAGGCGGCGCAGAAGATGATCGAGGCAGGGACTGCCGGCCCCTTGACCGGTATCGTCCTGGGTATTAAAGATAACATCTGCACCAAGGAGCTGCGCACCACCTGCGCCTCCAAGATGCTGGAGGATTTTATCCCCAAATATCACGCCACCGTGGCTGAAAAATTAGAGGCACAGGGAGCCATCTTTATCGGTAAGCTCAACATGGACGAGTTTGCTATGGGCGCTTCCACGACCACCTCTTATTTCGGTATTACCCGAAATCCCTACGACACCGACCGCGTTCCCGGCGGCTCCTCCGGCGGCAGTGCCGCGGCAGTAGCGGCCGGACTTTGCGTGGCGTCTTTGGGCAGTGATACCGGCGGTTCTATCCGTCAGCCGGCCGCATTCTGCGGTGTGACGGGGATCAAGCCCACCTATGGGAAGGTTTCCCGTTCCGGTCTGGTGGCCTTTGCCTCCTCTCTGGATCAGATCGGCCCCATCGGCAAGAGTGCCCGGGATTGCGCCATCCTTTTGGATGCTATCTCCGGCGAGGATGCCATGGATATGACCTCCCGTCCCTCTGAGTCGGTGGCGGAAATGCTGGGCGAGTCCATTGAGGGTAAGGTCATCGGCGTGCCCAAGGAATATTTTGGCGACGGTCTCAATTCCGAGGTGAAGGCGGCCGTTGAAAATGCGATCAAAGAGTATGAGGCTATGGGCTGTATCATTAAAGAGGTCTCCATGCCTTCTCTCCAGTATGCCATTCCTGCGTACTATCTTATTTCCTCTGCTGAGGCGTCTTCCAATCTGGCACGGTACGACGGCGTTCGTTACGGCCATCTGAGCAAGGAAGGCGAGTCCTTCGACGAGCGGCTGATCGCCACCCGGAACGAGGGCTTTGGCGAGGAGGTCAAGCGTCGGATCCTTTTGGGTACCTACGCCCTTTCCAGCGGCTACTTTGATGCTTATTACAAGAAGGCAAACCTGCTTCGCCGCCGAATTCGCAAGGAATACGAGGAGATCTTTAAGACCTGCGATTGCATTATTACGCCGACTGCGCCGGACGTGGCGTTCAAGTTTGGCGCCAAAGGTGCGGACCCTGCCGAGATGTATCTGGCGGATATCTATACCGTTACCGTGAACATTGCAGGTCTGCCGGCCGTCAACACCACCTGCGGTTATACCGCAGAGGGGATGCCCATCGGTATGAGTATCGTCGGCAAGGCTTTTGCGGACGGGGAGATCCTCAATATGGCAGATGCTTTTGAGAAAAAATTCAACTATATTCTCAATGATTTTTGCTTGTAATCTCGCGGCCGTTGTGTTAAAATAAAATAAAGTATGGAAATGCAGGGCTTGCCCTGCATTTCCATGCATCCCTTGAGGGGTTGCTTTTGTAAGGCGGTATCCCGGATGTTGAAAAGATGGGTGCGGCGCAATGGGCGTACCGTGAACCATGTCAGGCGGGGAACCGAGCAGCATTAAGCGGAGCTTCGTCTATGTGTGCCGAATACCTGTTTTGAGTCCGGTGTACCGTCTTACAAAGGTAATCCCTTATTTTATTGCTGATTTGAGGAAAAAGAATGTATCAAGCTCTTTATCGTAAATACCGCCCCCTGACCTTTTCGGACGTGGTGGGGCAGGAGCATATCGTCAAGACCCTTCGGGCGCAGATCGCTGATGGGAACATTTCTCATGCTTATCTTTTCTGCGGGACGCGGGGAACCGGAAAGACCAGCTGTGCCAAGATCCTGGCACGGGCGGTCAACTGCAGTTCCTCGGCAAACGGAGATCCCTGCAACGATTGTCCGCAATGCCGGGGTATTCTCAACGAGTCTACCATGGACGTGGTGGAGATCGACGCTGCCACCAATACCGGCGTCGGTGACGTGCGTGAGCTGCGTGAGGAGTTGATCTATGCGCCGGCTTCGGTCAAGTATCGGGTCTATATCATCGACGAGGTGCATATGCTGAGTAATCAGGCCTTCAATGCCCTCTTAAAGACCTTGGAAGAGCCACCGGAGCACGTCATCTTCGTCCTGGCAACGACGGAAATTCATAAAATCCCGGCCACCATTCTTTCTCGATGCCAGCGGTTTGATTTCAAGCGATTGACTCCTGAGCTGATCGCCGGTAGGTTGACCTACGTGGCGGAGCAGGAAGGCTTCCAATTGGAGGCGGATGCGGCCTCTTTGCTGGCGCGCCTGGCAGACGGTGCCATGAGAGACGGGCTTTCCCTTTTAGACCGTTGCCGGGACGGCAACGAGCCGGTGACATTATCCCGGGTGGAGCAGATCGTGGGCGTTTGCGGCAGCGAGCAATTGATGGATGCGGTCAAGCTGGCTTGGAAACGGGATGCTTCCGGTCTTTTGAAGTTTTATAAAAACGCCCGGGAGCGTTACGCAGGACCTGCACAGCTTTTTGCCGATCTTTCGGCACTGTTGAGAGATCTTTTGATCTGCAGCGTCAGTGAAAATCCCGGTGAATTGATCGAATGTGATGCCAGGGAACTGCAGCAGAAGATCACCCTTTCACGCGAATTGCCGACGGCGGTGATCATGCGGATGATGCGTACCCTACAGACCGGCATCTGGGAGCTCTCTCGCACGGCGGATAAAAGCCTTTTGGCGGAGATGACGCTGATCTCTCTTTGCCGGGAAGAGCTGGGCGAGGATATTGCCTCCCTTTCCGCCCGGATCGCGCGGTTGGAGCGCGGCGTGCCGATGGCGGCAGCCCCGGCACCGGTGCAGGAGATGGCACCTCCTCCGGTACAGGAGGAAGTACCTACGCCGGCCGCGCCGGCGGTAACGGCGGAGTCGGGGGGCGATATGCCATCCGGTGATTGCCCCTTCTGGGAGACCATGAAAGAAATTCTCCAGGATACGGGACACGCCAATATGTTGGGCTTTCTTTTGGACGTGACCCCGGGAATACAGGGAAATCAGCTGATCCTCAGCGCGGAGCAGGAATTCTGCCTGCAATATCTGGGGACACCGGAGAATAAAGCGGTGCTGGCCGATGCGGCGCTGCGCGCAGGGGGAATGCCCTATCAGATCGTTATGAAATCGGCGGCCACCACCTTGGAAAAGGACGATCCGCTGAATGATATTTTAAAGGAGTTAGAATAATGAAAGCAAGATTACCCGAAGGATATAATATGAAGCGCGGCGATATGATGCGCCAGGTTCAGAAGATGCAGGAGGATATGCAGAACGCCCAGGCGGAAGTAGAATCCACCGTCTTTGAGGCTGCCGCAGGCGGCGGTGCCGTGACGGCGAAGGTCAACGGTAAAAAGGAACTTCTGGAAGTCAAGATCAAGCCGGAGGTCGTCGATCCCGATGACGTGGAGATGCTGGAGGATCTTTTGGTGGCGGCTGTCAACGAATGCATGAAGCAGGCAGATGCCGCTATGGAGAGCAAGATGGGCGCTGTCACCGGCGGTCTCAATCTGCCCGGTCTCTTTTAATTGCTATGCCCAATATTGCTCAGTTAAATAAATTGATCGAGCAGTTCGGTAAGCTGCCCGGCGTCGGCGCCAAGACGGCGCAGAAGATGGCCTATTTCATCCTGGCGCAGGGGGACAACGTTGTGAAAGAGTTTGCCGATACCTTGCTGGCGTCTAAAAATCTCATCCATTGCTGTCCTCGGTGCCAAAATCTGACCGATCGGGAGCTTTGCCCCATCTGTGCGGACACCAATCGGCAGCCCTCTATCTGCGTGGTGGAGAAGCCGGAGGACGTGGAGGCGATGGAGCGCACCCGAACCTTTCACGGCACCTACCACGTCCTGCACGGGCTGATCTCGCCGGTCAACGGCATCGGTGCAGACCAGCTGAAGGTACGGGAACTGATGCATCGGGTGGCGGAGGAGCCGGTGGAGGAGATCATCCTTGCTACCTCTCCCAACGTGGAGGGGCAGGCCACCGCCCTTTATCTCAATAAACTACTCAAGCCCTTTGAGGTCAAGGTGACCGGTCTGGCGCTGGGAATCCCGGTAGGAGGAACCTTGGAGTATGCCGACAGTCTGACCTTGACCCGGGCGATGGAGAACAGGAGGTCTTTTGAATGAATACCTATCAACCCCGGGGGACCTGCTCCCGGATGATCCACTTTGACGTGACCGAGGAGGGCACCCTTCATGACGTCCGGTTTGAGGGCGGCTGCAACGGCAATCTGCAGGGAATCGCCGCTCTGGTGGAAGGCATGGAGGTGCAGGATGCCATTGATCGGCTTGCCGGCATCCAATGCGGCTTTAAAGGAACGTCCTGCCCCGATCAACTGGCGCAGGCACTTATAGAATATCAGGAGGAGCATTGACATGGAATACATGAAAGAGTATGAACGTTGGTTATCCTACTATGAACTGGACGGCCGTCTGAAGGCCGATCTGATCGCTATCCACGGCAATGATGACGAGATCAAATCCCGTTTTGCCTGCGACCTGGCTTTCGGTACTGCCGGGTTGCGCGGACTGATGGGTGCCGGTACCAATCGGATGAATATCTATACCGTCCGCCGTGCTTCCTGCGGCTTTGGCAATTATATCGTATCTTTGGGCGAGGAGGCCATGCGCCGCGGTATCGTCATCGCCTATGATTGCCGCAATAACGGCAAGCGCTTTGCGATGGAGACGGCGCTGACTATGTGTGCCCTGGGTGTTCACGTTCGGATCTTCGAGTCCTTGCGTCCTACGCCCGAGCTGAGCTTTGCTATTCGGGATTTCGGTGCAATCGGCGGCGTCAACATCACCGCTTCCCATAATCCTAAGGAATATAACGGCTACAAGGCTTACTTTGAGGACGGTGCACAGATCTCCGGCGAGCAGGCAGATTATATCCTTAAGCAGATGCAGAGCGTCGATCCCCTCAGCGTAAAGACGATCTCTGAGGAGGAGGCGCTGGCCAAAGGTCTTTTGGAGTATATCGGTCAGGTGACGGATAAGCGGTATCTTTCCCGCGTTTTGGCAGAGAAGCTGCCTCTTGGCGAGCTGAAGCCGGAGGCAAAGAAGCTTTCGATCGTTTATACCCCCTTCCACGGTGCCGGTTATAAGCTGGTTCCGGAGATCTTTAAGGCGCTGGGCGCCAACGTCTACTACGTGGAAGAGCAGATGGTGCCGGATGGCGATTTCCCCACGGTGGCTTATCCCAATCCGGAAGAAAAAGACGGCTTTAAGCTGGGTCTGGAGCTGGCTAAAAAGGTGGGCGCAGATCTGGTGATCGCTACCGACCCGGATGCGGATCGCGTGGGCGTCGCGGCGCTGGCCGGCGACCAGGTGACCCTCTTTACCGGCAACCAGATGGCTGCC
>JAZNVY010000098.1:0-4183 GCA_045593105.1 Eubacteriales bacterium | reverse complement strand
CTCCTTGGCTCACAGAAACGACATGGCTACGATCCGACTTAGAGATGAAGTGCCCAAATGAATTGGGCGGATGGGCATCGTTGGTGAGAGCGAGTGCCCAAATGAATTGGGCAGATGGGCAACATCAGATAGGGAGAGGTGCCCAAATGAATTGGGCAGACGGGCATCATTTGTGAGGGATGAAGTGCCCAAATGAATTGGGCAAACGGGTATCATTGGTGAGGGCGAGTGCCCAAATGAATTGGGCAGATGGGCAACATCAGATAGGGATGAGGTGCCCAAATGAATTGGGCGGATGGGCATCATTTGTGAGAGATGAAGTGCCCAAATGAATTGGGCGGATGGGTATCGTTGGTGAGAGATGAAGTACTCAAATGAATTGGGCAAACGGGTATCATTGGTGAGAGATGAAGTGCCCAAACGAATTGGGCGGATGGGCATCGTTGGTGAGAGATGAAGTGCCCAAATGAATTGGGCGGATGGGCAACATCAGATAGGGATAAGGTGCCCAAATGAATTGGGCAGATGGGTATCATTTGTGAGGGATGAAGTGCCCAAATGAATTGGGCATTTCTTGACATTTGGGGGTCCTGTAAGTTATAATGGTGTTGTTTTAAGGGGTGAATTTATGACTTCATTATTGTTTCAAAAGCGGCTTCAACAGTTACGCATCGAAAAAGGTGTTAGTTCCAGGAAAATGAGCTTGGATCTCTTTATGACCAAGAATTATATTTATAATATCGAAAATGGGTATGCCTATCCTTCCATGACGCAGTTTTTTGCCATTTGCGAATATTTGGACGTTATGCCGCAGGAGTTTATGAAGTTTGATTCTTCTTACACCACGAAGGAAGAAGAATTACTGGACGCTGTACGTGGTTTTTCTAATGAGAAGCTCGAAGAAGTGATTCGATACTCAAAAACGATAAATGATTAATTGATGTTGTTTTTTGAATAGTTTACTGGCATTTAAAAAGAGAAGATTCGTATCATACGAATCTTCTCTTTCGTTTTTTGTTAGGTGATATGCCGATTATGGTCGGCGAGATGTTCGAGTTTCTTTATGAAATAGGTGGCGGCCAGGAGGTCGGCGGAGCCGCCGGGGGAGAGATTACGGGCGATGAATGTATCGTCCAGCTTTTCGATGTCTGCCATGGTGGGAGTGTCTTTCAAGAGTGCTTGGGCGGCGCGTTTTGCCCAGGCTGCTCCCTCGGTTCCGCCTCGGTGGTAGAGATTGGTATCTTCCACCTTGGCAATCAAGTGCAGGAGGGTGAGAGCGCCGGCGTCGTTGGCGGAGTGTCCGGCTTCGCGGTACCGTTCATATGCCGGCAGTGAGATCTTTTGCAGTGAAGGAAGTCCGCTTGCGATCTCGCCCCGAATGCCTTGGAGCCCATGCTTTTGATAAAGCTGAAGTCCTGCGGTATTGGGGGTGGAACAGAGATCTGCCTTCAAGGTATCGGCATAGAGGACGGCGGTTTCCCGGAGGAGTACGTCGCGGTTGGGGATTGGGTTTTCCGGTTGCCAAAGGCGCCCCAAAGCGCCAGAGAGTAATCCCATTGTGAAGACAGCACCTTTATGGGTATTGATGCCGTTCGTAGCGTTAAACATATTTTTTTCCGCCAAAAGACCGGCTTGGCGCAGGGCTTGGAAGGCTTCGGCATGGGGGAGGGTGGCGGTGGCTTGACCGATGTTTACGCACCTTTCGAAATAGGGGCGGAGGCTTTCGGCACTTCGCTCAAAGAGGGGGATATTCATATCCTGATGGCTGCCGGGGTTACGCCGATCCACCAGCCCCGGCTTGGGGGTGGTGTACACCTCGTCCAAAAGGCTTTGGACGGCAAGGTCGGCGATCAGTTTGGCGTCTGCTTTCGCAAAATGGTTGGTGAGGATCTTTTTGGTGGCGGCTTGAAGCTCCGGGACGGTGTGCAGTCTTCTGGCGGCGCAGTCCCGACCGGGAGCACCGCAGACGATACAGCCGCGCAGGGTGGAGCGTTCAGCTTTGACGCCCTTTACGTCCAAGACGTCCATATCAAAGAGCCGCCCCAAGGGGGTGGCTTCTTCGATGGAGAGGCAGAGAGTCTTTAATTCCTCTGCCGGCAGATCCACCGACCAAAAGGCAGTACTGCCGGTGACGGGGTGCTGCTCCTCCCGGTGGAGGATGCGGTGGGGAGGGATTTTTTTCTCCAACGCCAAAAGCCCCATCTGAAATCCGCGCCGAATGAGAGGCGAGGTCTTGATGGGGCCGGCAATATTCATGGTGAAGCAGATCAGCGGTGCGCCGTAGGCGTCCAGCAGTTCGTGCTGACGCCGGACGCGCGCCTCTCTTGTTTCCAGTATTTCAGAAAGGGTGATTTCAGCGGTCATAGGATGAGGTCGGATTGCTTCTCTTGCTGAGCATCCAGTTTTTTCAGGTTTTCCCATGCGTTTTCACCCACGCACCCGATCATCAAATACTCTTTCTTGAAACGGTCGTAGATAAAGTGGTACAGCAGATGGAAGTTTTCGATCTGACCGGTATGCGCCACGTGGACGCGGGGGCCGGTACAATGCACCAGCCGGTCGCCGATTTTGATGTGGTTATTATCGGCGTAGGCGATGGGCAGGTCGGCGGCGATCATCTCCTTGACCTTGGCTTCTACCTCGCGGATGTCGAAATCCGGCTTGTGCTCCGGGAAGGTGAGGGCGAAACCGTGCTTAATATCTCCGTGTCCGCAGTTTTCCATATATTCCGGGGGGATGACCTCTTCGCAAAGGTCCTCGGCGGTATGCGCCATCAGGCGGTAGTGGAGGGATTTATAAACGGTCTGCTTAATCTCGTCCGGTTCGGGGCCAAAGATGGTGGGGCGCGCGATGAGGATCTGCTCGCCCACGCCGATCAGCAGATTGGCATTGAAGCCCAAAATGGGATAGATCAGATCAAAATGCTCCACGATGACCCGCTTACCGTTGTGCAACGCCTCGGAGATGGCCTCTGCCAGGACGCTCATCTGGGTGAAGCCGTTCTCAAAGCGGACGTCCAGATGGTAGGTGTGGGGGGTGAAGAAGCTTCCCCCTTGATCCAGTATGGGCAGGGGACGGACATAGACGCCGTCGTCATCGTTGGTCAGCTCCAGACCGGGGAACATTCCACGCAAAAGGGAGCTTTTGCCGCTTCCGGCTTCGCCGATGATGCCGATCAGCTTATCAAAGGGGGAAAGGTAAAGCTGAGCCAGCTGCATACCAAGGGCATACATTCTCTTGTGCCCACGGGGAGCAAAGTAGCTACTTAATACATGACATTCCTGACGTTCGGTCATTGGGGGAGTCCTCCTTTAAGATAGTTGTACGTAGTGATCGGAACGATTTTTTTGATTTCATCCCATTCGTCGGCATCCAGATGCGCCCGGACGGCGCTGGCGCTGATGGGAGTACCCTCCTTCTCCAGCCGGGGAATCTCCCGGAGGATAATTCCCTTTTCGGGCAGGTGGGTCTTGAGGGCTTCGTTATATTGCGCGGTCATGGGGGAAAGGGGCTCCTCCGCCACGTAGCGGCGGCTGATGGAAAAGCGCGGTACAAAATACTTGGCAAAGATCTCGATATCCAACAGACATTGGACTTTGCCTGCCTTTTCCCGATCCTTCAGAAAATAGGTGGGAAAGGTGGCGGCAGAGATAAGATAGGGACCGGTGGGCAGTACCGTCACGTTGGGCAGATCCTCCACACCCTTTTGCACCAGCATCAGCCGGTCGGCCGCCGGGAAGCGGCTTTGATCCTCTGAAAGGACGAAGACGTACACCCGGTCGCACTCTTTTGAAGCCGTTTCAATAAGATGGCGATGCCCCAAGGTAAAGGGGTTGCAGTTCATGACGCAAGCGCCCACGATGCCGGGCGCATGATCCTCCGGCAGTCCGGCGAGAAAATCCCGGATGCCATTTTCCCGATCCTCCATTAGAAGAACGTCCTGGGTTCTTGCGATGGGGTAAAAGAAAAGGGAGGAAAAAAGGTACTGGTTCATCGGCTTTGTATAAAGGAAGAGGTACCGATGCCCCGCCTTAAAAGCCTCCTGCCGCAGGGCAGTCAACAGGGTGGCGGTCAAGCCCTCTCCTTGGCGCGTCGGGTCAACGGCAATACATTTTAAGAGATTGCCCTGCCGGGAGCCGGTGGGGATCAGCTCCTCACCGTCCCAAAGGAGGGCGGTCTGCTC
>JAZNVY010000097.1:0-2631 GCA_045593105.1 Eubacteriales bacterium | reverse complement strand
AACGGCGTGGGGAAGACCACCACCGCCGCCAAATTGGCAAAGATCTATAAGGATCAAGGCAAAAAGGTACTCTTCGGCGCTGCCGATACCTTCCGTGCCGCGGCTGCAGAGCAGCTTTCCGAGTGGGCGGATCGGGTCGGTGTGGATATCATCAAAAGCCAGCAGGGAGCTGATCCTGCGGCGGTGGTATTTGATACCATCTCTGCCGCCCGGTCCCGCGGATGCGATATGATCATCTGCGATACTGCCGGCCGGCTTCATAATAAGGCCAATCTGATGGGTGAGTTGGCGAAGATCCAAAAGGTGATCGCCGGCCAACTGCCGGACGCAGATATGGAAGTCCTTTTGGTGCTGGATGCCACCACCGGTCAGAATGCGATGAACCAGGCGGCAGAATTTAAAAAGGTCACCGCCTTGACCGGTGTGATCCTGACCAAGCTGGACGGCACCGCCAAGGGCGGTATGGCGATTCCGCTGAAAGCCGAGATGGGCTTGCCCATCCGTTTTATCGGCGTGGGAGAGCAGATGGACGATCTGCAGCCCTTTAACGGCCATGACTTTGCGAAAGCATTATTTTGAGGTGTGGGATGAGAATTGACGGACGAACAGAAAAACAGTTACGTAAAATCGAGATCATAAAAGACTATACCATGCACGCCGAAGGAAGCGTCCTCTATTGCCAGGGCAATACCAAGGTGATCTGCACCGCGACGGTGGAGGAGAGCGTTCCGCCCTATCTTTTGGGCACCGGCAAGGGTTGGGTGACGGCGGAGTATTCCATGCTCCCCCGGGCAACGGCTACCCGGAATAAGCGTGATATCAGCAAATTAAAGCAGGCGCCTCGCAGTACCGAAATTCAGCGGTTGATCGGCCGTGCATTGCGCGGCGCGGTGGATCTTACCCTTTTGGGCGAGCGGAGCATCGTCATCGATTGCGACGTTATTCAGGCAGACGGCGGTACCCGTTGCGCCTCCATCAGCGGCGGCTTCGTCGCATTGGCGCTGGCAATTCAGCGCTTGATGGACGAGGGTAAGCTGGAGCAAAATCCCATCAAAAAGCAGGTTGCCGCTATTTCGGTGGGCGTCCTGGACGGCACGCCCGCCCTGGATCTTTGCTATCAGGAGGATAGTCGTGCCGATACGGATATGAACGTCATTATGTCGTCACTGGGTGGTTTTATCGAAATTCAAGGCACCGCCGAGGGCGAAGAGTTTGATAAGAAACAGCTCGATACCCTCTTGAGCCTTGCTAAAGGCGGCTGTACTAAGATCTTTAAGGCGCAGAAAAAGGTGCTGGACTAATGGAAAAGAAATTCGTCATTGCCACCAATAACGCCCATAAGGTCATCGAATTTAAAAAGATCCTTGCCCCCTTGGGCATTGAGTGCGTCTCTTTAAAGGAGATGGGCATCCTCTGCGATGCGGAGGAGACCGGCACCACCTTTGCGGAAAATGCCTATATCAAGGCAAAAGCCGTATATGATATCTGTAAACTACCGACCGTCGCTGATGATAGCGGCATCTGCGTGGATGCCTTGGGCGGCGAGCCGGGAATCTATTCCGCGCGGTACGGCGGTGAGGGGTACGACGACCCCGGCCGGATGTACCTGCTGCTCCGTAATATGGAGGGCAAGGAGGATCGCGCGGCGCACTTCACTTCTTCCATCAGTTGCGTGCTGGATGAGGAGACGGTCATTACTGCCGAGGGATATATTTACGGCCAGTTGACCCATGAACCCCGCGGTACCAATGGATTTGGCTATGATCCCATCTTCCTGCCGGACGGTTATTCCGTAACCACCGCCGAAATGGAAGGGGAGGAAAAAAACGCCATCAGTCACCGGGGTAACGCCCTTCGGGAATTAACAAGAAAACTAAAGGAGTATTATCATGCTGACGCTGACCAGTAAGCAAAGAGCAAAGCTGAGAGGTCTGGCATCCAAAGAGGATACCATCTTTCAGCTGGGTAAGGAAGGAATTACCGAAAACTTCATCAAGAGCGTAGATGCGGCGCTGGCCGCCCGGGAACTGATCAAGTTCAAGGTGCTGGAAAATGCGATGATGGATCGCAAGGCGGCCGCCGAGGAGATCGCCAAAGAGACCGGCAGTATCGTCGTCACCGTTATCGGGACGAAGATCGTCCTTTACCGTCCGGCGGAAAAACCGGTTATTCAATTATAATATGGGAAAAATACTGTTGTTTGGCGGGACGTTTGACCCGCCGCATAAAGGGCACCGCCATCTGATGGACGCCGCCCTGCAGCAGCAACGCTTTGATCGGGTCTTTTTGATCCCGTCGTATATTCCGCCCCATAAGGATCATCGACCGTCCCTTTCCTTTGCGTCGCGTAAAGGACTGCTTTTGGATCGGTTCGGGGATATTCCCGGTGTCGAGGTGCTGGATATCGAGCAAAAAAGGGAAGGCAAAAGCTATACGGTGGATACCGTAACCGCATTGCAAAAGGAACACCCCGACGATACCTTCTATTTTTTAATAGGAAGCGATATGTTTCTCTGTTTTGATCGTTGGTATCGTGCGGATGAATTGCTCCGCAAGCTGATTTTGGTGGTAGGTTCCCGGGAGAAC
Organism: Eubacteriales bacterium; assembly: GCA_045593105.1. Lineage (GTDB taxonomy): Bacteria > Bacillota > Clostridia > Oscillospirales > QAKW01 > QAKW01. The sequence goes on along the minus strand of JAZNVY010000097.1, from coordinate 45 downwards.
GGGGATCATCCGCAGCTGGAAGCTAAGAAAAAGCAGTTGGAGGAG
>JAZNVY010000096.1:0-1655 GCA_045593105.1 Eubacteriales bacterium | reverse complement strand
TCGAGATGGCGCGCGAGGTGGTCCGTCTCTGCGAGGAGGAGCAGGGCGATTTAACCTTCTCCTACGAGCTGGACGGCTCCATCGAGGATAAGATCGAGGCCATTGTTAAGAAGGTGTATGGCAGCGACGGCATCACCGTCCTGCCTGCGGCGAAAAAGCAGATTGCTCAGCTCACCGCCTTGGGCTTTGACAAGTGCCCCGTCTGCATCGCCAAGACCCAGTACTCTTTCTCCGACGATCCCACCAAACTGGGTGCTCCCGAGGGCTTCACCGTCACGGTGAAGAATGTGAAAGTGTCCGCCGGTGCGGGCTTCATCGTGGTGCTCACCGGTGACATTCTCACCATGCCCGGTCTGCCCAAGTCTCCCGCCGCCGAGCGCATCGACGTGGATGCCCACGGCAAGATCACGGGTCTGTTCTAATTGAAAAGAGGACGGCATAGCCTTTGCTATGCCGTCTTTTTGTTTTCTTTTAACTTTTTCAACGAAACAAAAAATTTTTGACAAATACTTGACAAATGCTGGAAAAGGCGCTATAATTTCTCAGTGGTTAGCCGATGCTAACCGATTTTTGTGTCAAACAGTTAGCCGAGACTAACCAAGCGGAGGTGACGGATATGACCTTGCGTCAAGCGGAAGAGGGAAAAGAATATATCATTCAGCGGATCGACACCGATGACGAAGAACTCAACGCCTTTTTGTTTTCTTTAGGCTGTTACAGCGGCGAGAGCATCACGGTCATCGCCCGCCGCAAGAGCGGTTGCACCGTCTCCATTAAGGATGCCCGCTACAGCATCGACAACGCTTTGGCGGAGGCTGTTATTGTTTGACGGACAGAACGGATTTTATTTTTACCTATTGGTTAGCCGCTGCTAACCAAAAAACCATACAAGAAAGCGGAGGAAACAGACTATGCGAATCGCTTTGGCGGGCAACCCCAACTCGGGCAAGACCACCATGTATAACGCCCTGACGGGCAGTAACGAAAAGGTGGGCAACTGGGCGGGTGTTACCGTAGACAAGAAGGAGCATCCCCTTAAGAAGAAATATACGGGTGACCGGACGGTGATTGCCGTGGACCTGCCCGGTGCCTATTCCATGTCCCCCTTCACCAGTGAGGAGAGCGTCACCCGCGACTACGTGATGGGGGAGAACCCCGACGTTATTATCAATATCGTGGACGCAGACAATCTGAGCCGCAGTCTCTTTTTCACCACCCAGCTGCTGGAGTTGGGCATCCCTATGGTGGTGGCGCTGAATAAGAGTGACATCGGCAAGCGCAAGGGCAACAAGATCGACGCCGCCGCCCTCTCTGCCAAGCTGGGTTGTCCCGTGGTCAAAACGGTGTCCACCTCCCGCAACGGCCTGAAGGCGCTGATCGAGACGGCGCTGGCACAGGTAGGCAAAACCCAAATCGCTCCCTATCGTCAGCTGGAGATGGATCTCACCGATAAAGAGGCGGTGCAGTTGGCCGACCGCCGCCGTTTTGATTTTGTCAACGGAATCGTCAGCGCGGTGGAAAAGCGTAAGGTGCGCACCAACGAGAAGAACGTAGGCGACAAGATCGACGAGGTGCTGACCAACAAATGGTTGGGTCTGCCCATCTTCGCCGCGGTGATGTTCCTGGTGTTCTACATTTCCCAGTCCACCCTGGGC
>JAZNVY010000095.1:0-3358 GCA_045593105.1 Eubacteriales bacterium | reverse complement strand
TTGTCTTCCTAAGACCGCTTGGCCTCCCGACTTCCCATCAGACTATCTACGTCGTGACCCCCGAGATGAGCGGATCCCAGATGCTCTTCCGGGATAATATCATCCCCATGATCAAGGGAAAGCACGTCCTGGTGTTGGCTGTTTCCGTTGCCACCGGCGGTACGGTGCTGAACGCCCTGGACGCCATCAAATACTACGGCGGTGAAGCGGTGGGGGTTGCCTCCATCTTTGCCACCCAAAAGGAGATCGGCGGTTTTGCCATCAATTCCGTCTTTGACCCCTCGGATCTGGGCGGATATTTCCCCGTCCCCGCCAAGCTTTGCCCCCTCTGTGCCAAGGGCGAAAAGCTGGATGCGCTCATCAATTGCCACGGCTTCTCTAAGCTTTAAGCGTATAAACCATTAAAAAAGAAGGTTCAACAGGGTTGAACCTTCTTTTTCGTGTAATGCAAAAATCCTTTACAGAATTGTGACGGTGCCGTCTTCATCAACCTTGATGCGGTCACCGGTCTTGACGGTTTCCAAAAACTCTTCGCCCAGGCAATCGACGGTGGGCATGGAGCTTTCCGTCCAGACGTCTGCCAGGATGGCACCGGCTGCCGCCAGAGAATCGATGGGCTTAGAGAAGAGCAGGCAAGCCGGGTTCCGTCCCATGGCGTTGGCGCAGTAGAGCACCATGCCGCCGGTGGTGGAGCCGATGGTCTGGGGCAGGCAGAGCGCCTTGCCAAACATTTCCTTGCCGTAAAGATCGGGGTTATTCTGATCGCCGCAGGTGGCTTTCTTATCGCCGAACTGCAGGGCTTTCTGGAAGGAGGCCAAGGTATTCAGACCACCATGAGAGACCAGGGCTTCTGCTTCGCAGCTGCCGGGCGTTACGACACGGCCTTTGAATACTTTCATTTTACCGTTCCCCCTTTGTAATATAGTCTAAGATCTCCGCGTTGGTATAGTACCGCGCGGTGGTATAGGTACGGAGCTTATTGGAATTGGTGATGACCGGCTTTTTGCCTGCCAGCGGATTATTCATATACATCAAGGGGCAGATATAGCTCAGCACCACGCCGGTGGCTTTGAGGCGGGCCGCGTAGGGGGTCTTTTCAAACTTTTCCTTGACCGCCGGAGGGGTGGTAAAGACGGTGGGGATAGCGACCTTGGAGCGGTCGTTTTCCCGAAGCTTCTTTTCCACGTTCTCCGTCCATTCGATCAACTGATCATAGGTCAGGTGGGGGCAACCGATGAAGCAAAGCTTGGGCTTTGCGTCCGGGTTCTTCCAGATGACGGGATAGTTATTCTTGACCCGCTCCAGCTCGGCGTCGTCGATGACGTAGGTCTTGGCGCCCTCAGCGATGAGAGACTCGCCTTGCTCAACCGCTTCGGGGGTAAGATTTTCGATATGGTAAAGACCCACCGCACCATTGGAGGCGGTGGCGGCGCCGAAGTCTTTGAGATAGGCTTTATTGGTGCCGTTCAGCTCGGTGCCGATCCAGCGGTCGAGTCCTTTGATATAAGGAACCTCTTCCATCACCTTCATACCGATGGCGGAGCCGAGGACCTGCGCTTCGGGGATCTTATCGGTCTTGATCTCGATGATCCAGGTGGCTTTCCGTCCTTCGTCGGTCAGCAGTCCGAAGTAGGGAACGTAGCCCACGATGGAGCCGAACAATTCAATAATACCGGAGTTACGGTTGCACCGCGCACCCAGGACGGAGTTTGCAAATACCACCGCGCTGGATTCTGCCCAGGAGAGAATATCGCCCTTTTGGGGGACGTTATCCACCTCTTCTAAGTAGCAGGCGCAGGTATAGGCGTCGTCGTTCAAAAGACCCATCTTGCGGAGCTGCTCGTTATAGCTGTCCTGCCGGGTGTACATGAATTTTTTAAAGACGAAATTCTCCAGAAAGCTGGCCGGGACGTTGGGATCCAGGGGCTTGGGGTCTACCGAGAATTTCTGCCCGGAGATGGCGCCGGCTTCGATCAATTGATCCATCAGCTCGTAGACTGCGCCCATGGCCTTCAGACCGAAGCTGGTGACCAGGTGACCCTTTTCGGAGGTGACCGGAACCATCTTTTCCGCACCGAAGGCTTCACCGTACATCACCAGCGTTTTCATGACTTTTGCTAAGGTTTCACCCTTTGCACCGTCCAGAATGGACTGCTGCTCGGGGGTGAGTTGCATCTTTGCCATTTGAGGAAAGTTCCTTTCTTTATTTTTGAATATTATAGCAAATCCTCGAAAAAAATGCAACTTAAGAGTATTTAATAATTGACTTTGCAGATAAAATGGATAAAATATTGATATAAGGAGTTGAATACAATGATCTATAAATCTATGGAGCAATTGATCGGTCGGACGCCGCTTTTGGAGCTGGCACGGCTGGAAAATAACGCCAGAATTCTGGCGAAGCTGGAGTCCTTTAATCCTGCCGGTTCGGTGAAGGATCGGGTGGGTCTTATGATGATCCGCGAGGCAGAAAAGAGCGGCACCTTAAAGCCCGGCTCGGTCATTATCGAGCCCACCAGCGGCAATACCGGCATCGGTCTTGCGGCGGTGGCGGCGGTGCGCGGTTATCGCACCATCATCGTCATGCCGGATACCATGTCGATGGAGCGGCGGATGCTGATGACCGCCTACGGCGCGGAATTGGTGCTTACTGACGGCGCCAAGGGGATGAAGGGCGCCATCGAGAAGGCGGAAGAATTAGCGAAGGAAATCCCCGGCGGCTTTATTGCCGGGCAGTTCGTCAACCCTGCCAATCCTCAGGCGCATTATGAGTCTACCGGTCCGGAGATCTGGGCGGATACCGAAGGAAAAATTGACGTGTTCGTGGCCGGCATCGGAACCGGTGGTACCATCACCGGAACCGGCAAATACCTTAAGGAGCAAAATCCGGAGATCCGGGTGGTGGGTATTGAGCCTGCAGATTCTGCAGTACTTTCCGGCAAGCCGGCAGGCGCCCATGGCTTGCAGGGAATCGGTGCCGGATTTATTCCGGAGGTGCTGGATACCGAGATCTATGATGAGGTGCTACCCGTCACCACCGAGGAGGCGTACGCCGCCGCTCGGCTGATGGGGAAGAAGGAAGGTATTTTGGTGGGCATCTCTTCCGGCGCGGCGCTGCACGGCGCGCTGGAGTTGGCAAGCCGCTCTGAAAACGCAGGCAAGACCATTGTCGTTTTACTGCCCGATGCAGGGGATCGGTATCTTTCAACGGATTTATTTGAGGAATAAAAAATGCGGAAGCCAAAGGCTTCCGCAATTTTTTTTAGTTATTGATGCCGTGGTGGCAGGTGGGGCTGGTCTCGTCGAGAGCGGCAAAGGTGTAGCCCTTTTCAAGTCCCCATTTCAAAATCTCTTCTAC
>JAZNVY010000094.1:0-1725 GCA_045593105.1 Eubacteriales bacterium | reverse complement strand
TTCTGCCTTTCTGGATAGCTTTGCCCGGCTCTGCCACGACTTTCTGCTCTTTAAGACCGGGAGCGGAGAGGAAAACATTGTTTTTTTAGAAAGTGTCTTGCAAATTAAAGGTTTTTTAGGTAGAATGAGACTGGAACAGCTTTACCGGATGGCGTCGCTGACGCTGGACAGTAAGACTGCGCTCCGGGAAAATGGCAATGAAAATCTGATCAAGACTTGTTTCATTGCAGAAATGGGAGAATTACTGCGTTGATCAATATCGTTGGCGTCCGCTTTAAGGACAACGGCAAAACTTATTATTTCGACCCCTGCGGCCTTGCGCTGAAGCAGGGGGATTACTGCGTCGTGGAGACCGCACGGGGAACCGAGTGCGGTGAGGTGGCGCTGGCACCCCGTCCGGTGGAGGACGGAGACGTGGTCCAGCCCCTGAAGCCGGTGCTCCGTATCGCCGATGCGGCAGACCACCGTCAGATGGAAAAGAACCGCGCCCGGGAAAAGCGGGCGGCAGAGGTCTTTGCGGAGAAGGTAAAGAAGCATAAATTGGAGATGTCGCTGGTGGAGGTGGAATACACCTTTGACGGCAGTAAGATCCTCTTTTTCTTCACCGCCGAGGGACGGGTGGATTTCCGGGAGCTGGTCAAGGATCTGGCTTCCGTCTTTAAGACCCGCATTGAGCTTCGCCAGATCGGCGTCCGGGATGAGTGCAAGATGATGGGCGGCATCGGGATGTGCGGCAGACCCTTCTGCTGCAGTCAGTTCTTGAGCGACTTCAGCCGGGTCACCATCAAGAGTGCCAAGGATCAGGGCTTGCCCCTCAATCCTGTCAAGATCAGCGGCGTCTGCGGCATTCTGATGTGCTGCCTCAACTACGAGCAGGAGACCTACGAGGAATTGGCGAAAAAGCTGCCTAAGGTGGGCAACCACGTGGACAGCCCCAAGGGAAAGGGCGTCGTGGCGGAGCTTTCGGTGCTGACCGGAAAGGTCAAGGTCAAGTATACCGCGGAGGACGGCACCGTTACCTTCGATACCTTCGACGCCCGGGAACTGCAGTGGCAGAAGCCTCCCCGGCCGAACGGGAATGAAAAGCAAAAGAATAAAAAAGAACAAAAATCTCCTGCCGCAGAATAAAATTCAAAAAACCTCTTGAAAAGTAGAAGTTGTTATGTTAGGATATATTCAATCTTATAAGGAGGTGTTCTGAAATGGCTCATGTAATTACTGACGCTTGCCTGAATTGCGGTAGCTGCGAGGCTGAGTGCCCCGTCGGTGCCATCGCTGCCGGCGACGACAAGTACGTGATCAATGCTGACGAGTGCATCGATTGCGGCGCTTGCGCTTCTGCTTGTCCTGCTGAGGCTATCGAGGCATAATCGAACATATTCAATAAAAAAGCAACCGGTCAAAAGATCGGTTGCTTTTTTGTGTTCTGATTGGGAGGTGCTTCTCATAAAATGAATTAAAAAGGAGAGAAGCCATGGATGCAGAACGAATGATCGGAAATCACTTATTGACGGTGGAAAACCGCCAGCACCTCAATGCCACCGGGGTACTGGACGTGGATAGTTTTGATGAAAAGACGGTGGTGATCCTTACCAACTTAGGCGTCCTGACGGTAGAGGGAGAGAACCTCCATATCAATCGGCTGAGCGTGGAAAACGGAGATATCGCCATCGAGGGGGAGATCGACCGCTTTGGCTATGCCGATCTCAAGCAAAAGGGCGGTGT
>JAZNVY010000093.1:0-9537 GCA_045593105.1 Eubacteriales bacterium | reverse complement strand
GAAGTAATGGGTCGTAATGCCGGCTATATCGCGCTTCATGCGGGGATTGCCACCGGCGCGGCTTTTGTCATGGTTCCTGAAGTGGAATGTACCAAAGAGGAAGTCATTGAAAAGATCCAGCACGGCCGTTCTTTGGGCAAGAGTAATTTCATTATCATCGTAGCGGAAGGCGTCGGTCATGCTGAGGAGCTTTCCAGATATATTCAGGAGCAGACCGGAATCGTTACCCGCGCAACCATCCTGGGTCATGTTCAGCGCGGCGGTTCTCCCTCCGGACGTGATCGCGTGTTGGCAAGCCAGTTCGGTTACTATGCAGTGGAGTTACTTTCCGCCGGCAAGAGTAATCGCGTGGTGGGTATTCATAATGAAAAACTGGTGGACTATGATATCCAAGAAGCTCTTGTGATGAAAAAAGAATTCCCCATGGATCTCTTTGAAATGTGTGAAACAATTTCAATTTAATGTTAAAGCGCTTTTGCAATCGCAAAAGCGCTTTTTTGATAAAAACATTGAAAAAAGAATCGGTTAATGGTAGAATTGTAGGGGGGTGAGAATGGTGGATTATATTATAAAGCCTTACGGACGGCTATCCGAGGATTCTGAAAACGTTAGGTTTCCCATGCATATGCATGATACTTATGAGATTTACTCTATTTATGCCGGTGATGCCGATTATTATGTGGAAGGAACCAAGTATTCACTACGTCATGGAGACGTTGTTGTTATGCGCAAGAGTGAGTCTCATCAGATTGTCCTGCGTAGCAGCATTCCCTACGGACGTCGTGGATTGAATTTTGATATTCCATTTTTAAAAAATATTGATCCGAACGGAACGCTGTTGTCGATTTTTGAAGACCGTCCTTTGGGTCAGTTCAATCACTATTCTGCCGCAATGTTTCCGGAAAATAATTGGCAGTATTATTTAAAAAAGATTCAAGAAACAGATGATCCGGTTCGTCGGCTGGCGTATCTTCTTCCTTTATTGGGAGAGCTTTCTGAATGCTTTGATACACTGAAAAATACGGAACAAAACACCGATTCCATCAATAAGATCGTTCGCTATATTAATCTTAATATCAAGAATAATCTATCTCTTTCGATGATCTGTGAGCATTTTTATTTAAGTAAAGCACATCTCAACCGTATCTTCAAACTGGCCACCGGCACAACGGTTTGGAATTATATTATGACGAAACGTTTGATGCTTGCACGTGAAATGCTCATGACCGGTGCTTCTCCGACGGTAACCTATTTAAAATGCGGATTTCAGGACTATACGAGCTTTTACCGCGCTTATAGAAAGCATTTTGGCGTGTCCCCAAAGCAGGATCAGCTTTAGTAATTCTTGCGAAAATGCGTTTACTGTGTTATAATATATATAATTACGATGTAGCAGAAACTATAGACGTCTATTGATTCTAATATCAAGGAGTGAAACAATGAAAAAGATTTTCGGTTGTTTTAAAACCTATCTTTTTTATGTGCAGATTTTGGCGCTCTTAACGATCGCCTCTGCATTTATACCATATCTCAATCCCATTGTGGCATATGAAGAAGAGAATACTCATATGCTTTTTTCGATTTTTGCAGATTTGGGTGGAATCGAAAAATACTTTGAAAGTATATTGAGTTCTTTTAGTCTTTTTGGCACCATTCTCTACGTAGTCATGCTTTTATTCTATGTTGGCATGGTCTGCTATGTTTGCGGTTTAATTCTGGTTTGGTCCAAAGGGCAGGGCGGGAAGCGGTCTATTTTTACCGGCTCGTTGATCTTTTTATTGATCTATTTGGTTTTGTTTGTTGTTTACCTTGGGATTAACCAAGAACTCTATTTTAACGGAAGCGATATAATTGCCGCTCAAAAAGACGTTTGGTTCAAGATTCCAATTGGGGTTTACTATCATTTGGGCTTGGCTTTGGCAGTTACCGTTTTGTCAATCCTGGGAAGCGGTATCGATTTTAAGGCTGTATGGTATGGTATGCGTTTGAACTGGATCCATCGTTTTGATGGCGGCGTTCATCCTACGCCCCATAAAAACACCCGTTCTAAGCCGATTGAAACGTTGCCGCCGCAAAAAGAAATGATTTATCCGTTGCTTCAGCATATCGGTGCAATTTGCGAGCCTTGCGTCAAAGTGGGCGATTATGTCCGGATCGGTCAGATTATTGCAGATAGTGAATCTTCAGTATCCGCCCCGATTCACGCATCTGTCTCCGGTACTGTGACCAAGATTTGCGATTGGGATCATCCCACCGGTACGCGTATTCCGGCCATTGTGATTGAAAATGATTTTGAGGATAACCATGCGGAGTGCTTCCAAGAATCCTGCCCGGACTATGAGACCAAGACTCCGGAAGAACTGATCGCCATGATCCGTCAAGCCGGTATCGTGGGTATGGGCGGCGCCGGATTTCCGACTCATATTAAACTTTCTTCAGCTTTGGGGCGCGTCCATACGATCATAGTCAACGCTGCTGAATGTGAGCCGTACTTATCCAGCGATCATCGTGTTATTCTGGAATCGATCGACGATCTGATGGGCGGAATTAAATTGGTTCAGTATATTCTCGGTGTTAAGTCTGTTTATATCGGAATTGAAAATAATAAGCCGGATGCAATCTCCCTTTTGCATAAGAGAATGGGTCGGTATCGTAATCGGGTTGTCATTCTTAAGACGAAGTATCCGCAGGGTGGAGAAAAGCAATTGCTTCGTGCTGTGACCGGCAAAGTGGTTCCCTCCGGTAAACTACCTACCGATATTGGTTATTTGGTTCTGAACGTCGATACGATCATTGCGATCTATCGTGCCATTGTCAATGGCTCTCCGTTGATGCGTCGTATCGTCACGGTGGCCGGTCATGGAGTGGAACGTACCGGAAACGTGAACGTACGGATCGGCACGCCGTTTTCTGCGGTGCTGGATTATTTTGGCTTTAAGCAAACCACGAGAAAAGTCATTATGGGCGGACCGATGATGGGAACTGCGCAGTATTCCTTGGATGTTCCCGTCGTAAAAGGGACCTCCGGCCTGATTTGTATGACCAAAGAGCAGCTTGCGATCGACCGCGATGTGCACTGTATTCGTTGCGGTAGCTGCGTTGAAGCCTGCCCGATGAATTTGGTTCCCAGCTATATTGCGCAGTATGTCAAATCAGAGCAGTTTGACCGCTTGGAAAAATATCATGTTTCGGATTGTATCGAATGCGGATGTTGCTCTTTTACGTGTCCGGTGAAGATTCCTTTGATCCAATACATGCGCATCGGAAAGCAAAAAATGAAAGAACTCAAATACGATAAAAGGGGAGGGAAGAGAGCGTGAAAGAATTAATTGTATCTTCATCCCCCCATTCAAAAGATCACCGTAATGTCACTAAGATCATGGGCTATGTATTAATTGCCCTTTCTCCGGCCGCTGTCGGTTCTGTGATCTACTTTAAATGGAAAGCATTGTTGCTGATTTTGATTAGCATTCTTTCCTGCGTATTATTTGAGTATCTATATAATTTGATTGCAAAACGGACTCAAACCCTCTATGATTGCTCAGCCATCGTTACCGGCGTTTTGCTGGCGTTTAATCTGCCGGCATCAGCACCGCTTTGGTTACCGCCGATCGGGGCGCTTTTTGCAATCGTTGTGGTGAAAATGCTGTTTGGTGGATTGGGTAGAAATATATTTAATCCTGCCATTGCCGGCCGCGTTTTCCTGTTTCTTTCATTTTCTTCTTTTATGACCGGACCGTGGATTGCGCCTTTTGATGGGGTTTCGTCTGCAACGCCTTTGTTCTACCTGAAAAATAGCGGCGGAGAGCTTGTTAATATCACCACCAAAATCACGGTGGGTGATTGTATGCTTGGTAATACGGGCGGTTGTCTGGGTGAGACTAGCGCTATTCTACTGCTTTTGGGCGGAATTTTTCTGCTTTATAAAAAGGTGATCACCTGGCATATACCGGTAAGCTTTATTGGGACGGTGGCTCTGATTACCCTGCTGCTTCCACGTTTTCATGATATTTCTGCATGGCAATATATGCAGTATCATATTTATAGCGGCGGTTTATTCCTGGGGGCTTTCTTTATGGCAACCGATTATTCTACCAGCCCCATTACTCCGCTTGGCCGTATTATCTATGGTATTGGATGCGGATTGATTACGGTATTTATCCGTTATTACGGTGGCTATCCGGAAGGAGTCTCTTTTGCTATTCTTTTAATGAATTGCTTTGCATCCTATCTTGATACTAAAACGATTCCGAAGAATTTTGGAGGTGAGCGTCGTGGCTTCTCATTTAAAAAGTCAAAATAACGATCTCTTGCGTATGGCGCTGACCTTGTTTATCATTGCTTCTCTGGTAGGGGCCATGCTTTCGGTCGTTCATCATTTTACTGCTCCGGTTGTGGAGCATTCCGCTGAAGATCGATTAAATCAATCCCTGGTGGATTTGATGGGAGATACGGCTGAGTTTGTCCGCGCTGATGAGTTTACTAAGGAAATCATATTGGGCAATGTTCAAGTCCCGGTTCATGCAGTATATCTTGCGAAGGATTCGACAGATCAACTGCTTGGTTATTGCGTAAACGTCAGTCCTTCCGGCTATGTGGACGTTATTGATATGATGGTTGCACTTGATAAAGACGGTATTGTGAAGGATGTTGTAATTTTAAGTAGCTTTGAAACGCCTGGGATCGGCACAAAGATTAAAAACAATAAGACGTTTCTTGCCAGCGTGATCGGCCTTTTGGATTCCGCTAAAATCGTCAAGGAGACACCAAAAAACAAGGACGAGATCCAGGTGATTGCCGGAGCCACGGTTTCTTCTTCTGCATATATAAATGGCGTAAATGCGGCCATTGAAGCGGTGCAGATTCTTCGCGCAGAGGAGGTGCAGAAATGAAGATCATGGATTATTTCAAACGTGGGATCTTGACGGAAAATCCCGTTTTAATTCAGCTATTAGGTCTTTGTCCCACTTTGGCCACTTCAACCTCCCTGATCAATGCGGTCGGTATGGGTCTATCTTCTACGTTGGTTTTGGTATGTTCTAACGTATTGATCTCTCTCTTACGGAAGTTGATTCCGGAGAAGATCAGAATCGTTGCCTATATCGTCATTATTGCCGGATTTGTATCCTTGGTAGATATGTTACTGGAGGCGTATTTTAATTCCGTTTACAATGCGTTAGGCGTCTTTGTTCCGCTGATTGTTGTAAATTGTATCATCCTTGCACGCGCTGAAAGCTTTGCCTCTAAAAATAAGGTGTTGCCCAGCTTTTTAGATGGATTAGCCATGGGGCTTGGGTTTACTTTTGCAATCTCTGTTTTGGGGTTGATTCGTGAGGTCTTAGGTAGTGGAACCATTTTTGGATTTGCTATTTTCGGCGGTGTCGCGCCCCTTTCTATCTTGGCATTGCCGGCCGGCGGATTTTTGACCTTGGGATTTGTCGTTGCTGTGGCTCAGCATCTCCTTAAAAAGAATAAAGGAGGCGATGAATCATGACGCAGATCACTTTTGGTACACTTTTAGCCTTCGCTATTAATGCGATCTTGATCGAGAATATCGTTTTATCTCAGTTTTTGGGATGTTGCCCCTTCTTCGGCGTTTCGCAAAAAAGCGAGACAGCGCTTGGAATGGGAATGTCTGTGACTTTTATTATGGCTCTTTCATCCATCGTCACCTATTGTATTCACCTTTGGGTTTTAGAGCCTTTGAAGTTGGAGTATCTTCAGACCATCACCTTTGTTGTGGTGATTGCGGCGCTGGTTCAGCTGGTGGAGATGTTCCTCAAAAAGTTTTTGCCTGTGCTCTATAAGGCTCTGGGGCTCTATCTGCCCTTGATTACGACAAATTGTGCCGTTTTGGGTGTTTGTCTAAACAATATTCGGGATGGCTATAACTTTATCACTTCTTTTTTGAGTTCTGTTTTTACCGCTATTGGTTTTACCCTGGCGATTTGGATATTCTCTCTGGTCCGTACCCGTATTGAGGAGACCTGCGAGATTCCAGAGGCATTCCGCGGACTGCCCATTGCTTTGATCGCGGCGGCGTTGCTTTCCTTTGGATTCATGGGATTTAATGGGATTACTCTGTGAGAAAGGAGTGCTGATGATGTGGATTGATGTTTTGAAAGCATTTTTGACACTTGGAATTATGGGCGCTCTTTTTGGCTGTGCGTTAAGCTTGGCCGGTCGTTTTTTCCATGTAAAAGAGGATAAACGAAAAGAGAAGATCCTGGAGATCTTGCCGGGCACAAACTGCGGCGGATGCGGATATGCCGGTTGCGCGGATTATGCGGATGCACTTCTCGGCGGCGATCGAAATTGCGCACGTTGCCCCATTGCCAAAGCAGAAGGGGCAAAAGCGATCGCTGAAGTCATGGGGATTAAAAGGGTTGTGTTTCGCGAGATGGTAGCGCATATTCGCTGTCACGGCAGTCACGATTTTGCGAACCGGAAATACATCTATTACGGCATGAACGATTGCGAGGCGGCCAACCGTTTGTTGGGTGGTTATATGACTTGCCAATATGGGTGCCTGGGCTTTGGTAACTGCGTAAAAAAATGCCCCGAGAATGCAATTAGCATTCAAAATGGAGTTGCGATCGTGGATCGTGATTTATGTAACGGTTGCCGTATTTGCTTAACTGCTTGCCCTAAAAACGTTATTGAAATGATTCCTAAGGATAGTCAGGTCTTGATCAATTGTGCCAGCAAGGATAAAGGGACGAAAACCAGAGTCGCCTGTAATATCGGTTGTATCGGTTGTAAAAACTGCGAAAAGAGTTGTCCGCAGGGTGCGATCAGCGTCAAAGGAAACATTTCCGTTATTGACTACGACCTTTGCGTTGGTTGTGGCATTTGTGCGGAGAATTGTCCTCGTAGTATTATTGAAATTCCGGTGGTGCAGTCACATGAACAATTATGAATTGAGCCAAAGAGTCGTAAAGACTCTTTTGGAGAAGAAACTGGAAATCGCTCATGCGGAGTCCTGTACGGGCGGCCTTCTTTCTAAATACATTACCGATCAACCTGGGGCTTCGGCTGTCTTTCAGTGTGGTGTCGTTTCCTATAGCGGAAGAATTAAGCATCAGGTTTTGGGGGTATCAGAGGAAACGCTTCGTCAATATGGTGAAGTAAGTGCTGAAACCGCGCGCGAAATGGCAGAGGGGGTTCGCCGCCTTGCAAACAGCGATATTGGCATAGGCATTACCGGCATTGCCGGACCCGGAGGCGGATCTCCGGAAAAACCGGTCGGCTTAGTTTACTTTGCCGTATCTTTTAAAGGAGAATGTAAGGCTTTTCGGCTTGAACTTTATGAACTGAAAAGCAGGGAAGAGGTTCGGGAAGAAACCGTCCATTCCGTTTTGGAACACTTGCTTAAAATCCTATAAGAAAAAGTCCATGGAGTAATCCATGGACTTTTTAAATTTTAATTGCATGGGCATCATCGTGAACTGTAATCTCCAGATCATAGCCATGATCTGCCCAATACTTTATATTACTTCTTTTTTGTCCCAGCGCAATAGATACTTCATTTGGAGGAATTTGCACCAAAAGCTTTCCTGTTTTTTGCGGTAAATGCTTCTTTAAGCGTTCGTTCCAAAGTCCGGTGCGAACCATTTCTCCAAAAGCCGGATGGAATGCTCCGGCTACTGCGCCATCTGCTTGGTGCAAGCCGACCTTTAAGAGATGGATCTTTTGATCTTGTAAATAAGCAGCAATCGGAATGGTCCAGTCCAAAGCCTGTTCGACGGATAGTGGCTGATAGCTACCTTCTAAGTATTGCTGGTAAAGCTCGGTTTCCGGAAATACCACCGCCGGATAAAGGCGCATCTCGCTCGGTCGAAGTGCCGCTAATTTTTGAGCAGTCAAAAATGCCTTCTCTTTCGTGTCACCCGGCAAGCCGATCAGCATCTGGAGACCCAGTTTGATACCGAAATCATGGATGAGCTGAGAGGCGCGAATGGTGTCCTCCGGTGTATGCCCGCGATTGGCTTTTATCAAAACCGATGGATCCATACTTTGGGCGCCCAGCTCAATGTTATTCACTTGATAACTTTTGAGTAGCTCTAAGATTTCCGGAGTAATTCCATCCGGACGGGTAGAAATGCGGATCCCTGCAAAATCTCCGCGCTGTATATAAGGCTTTGTTACCTCCAAATAGGCGCGTATTTGCTCATTAGGGATACACGTGAAGGAACCGCCAAAAAAAGCGATCTGCGTCAATTCTGGCCGATGATCAGGCGAATTGACGCAGGTTTCGATTAATGCTTTGATATTTTCGGGCGAAGGCGGCTGAGTTTGACCGCTGATGCGATGCTGATCGCAAAAGGTGCATCGATGACCGCATCCGACGTGAGGAATAAAGATGGCTAAATTCCGATGCTTCATTGCGGTTCCTCACCCATGAGCTTCAGCGCTTCTTTGGCCGCCATCTGCTCTGCTTCTTTTTTGCTTTTGCCGATTCCTTTACCGAGCAGGTTGCTGTTTAAAAAACAGTGCACTTCAAAGACCTTTGCATGATCCGGGCCAGAGGTGTTGATCAATTCATAGTGGATCAATTCACCGGGATTTTGCTGTGCGATTTCCTGCAATGCCGTTTTATAGTCGTGGCTATGTACGTTGCTTTCAATTTCACGTGCACCTTGAATCAGATAGGGTAGAGCAAACTCTTTGGCACTTTCCAAACCACCGTCCAGATAGACGGATGCCAAGACCGCTTCAAAAGCGTCGGAAAGAATAGAGGGTCGGTTTCGGCTTCCGGAACGTTCCTCGCCATGCCCTAAAAGAAGCGCATCGCCAAGACCTAATTTTTGAGCGAAATCAAAAAGGGAGTTTTCGCAGACCAAGGCTGCTCTCATCTTCGTGAGCTTTCCTTCCGGCAGGTGACGATAATGAGCAAAGAGATATTCGGCAGTTATAAGGCTCAATACAGAGTCCCCTAAAAACTCCAGCCGCTCATTAGAGCCCGGGACTTCGCTGCGATGTTCGTTGGCATAACTGGAATGCGCCAAGGCATGCTTTAAAAGACCTTCATCCCGGAAGGTATAGTTCATATTTTTTTGCAGTTGCTTGAGATCCGGCATTTTATTTGCTGATATACTCGATCAGATCGCCGACGCTTTTGAGGTTTTCCAGATCCTCATCTTTGATTTGTACGTCAAATTCATCTTCGATGGCCATGATTACTTCGACCATATCCAAAGAATCTGCACCCAGATCCTCCAAGGTGGTTTCCATAGTGATCATATCTTCATCGGAAATGCTCAACTGATCAATAATGCTTGCTTTAACTTTTTCAAACATAATGGTAATTCCTTTCAATGTTTATATATATTATATAGTACCTATTTATACGAAAAATGTCAAGAGAATTATCGCTCTGCGAGAGATTTTTCGATTTCAAGAATCATACCGCTTTCGGCGAATTTACAAGCTTGTCTGATAGCGTTTTTAAATGCTCTTGCATCTGATGAACCATGGGCCTTAATGACAGGCTTGCTGATACCCAGCAAGGGAGCACCGCCATATTCCTTATAGTCC
>JAZNVY010000092.1:0-6155 GCA_045593105.1 Eubacteriales bacterium | reverse complement strand
ATACCGCTTGCCCTTGGTACCGGCCGCCAGCAAGAACGCACCCATACTGGCCGCCATGCCGATGCAGATGGTGGAAACGTCACACTTGATATACTGCATCGTATCAAAGATCGCCAGCCCTGCCGTTACCGAACCGCCCGGGGAATTGATATAAAAGCTGATATCCTTATCCGGGTCCTGACCCTCCAGATACAGCAGCTGGGCAATTACCAGACTGGCGGTGGTATCGTTTACCTCATCGGTCAGCATGATAATGCGATCGTTGAGGAGACGGGAATAAATGTCATACGCCCGCTCACCGTGGCCGGTCTGCTCAATAACAGTAGGTACTAAGCTCATTGAAATTCTCCTTGCTTCAATTACTCTGCCTTGGTCTCTTCCTTCTTGGCAGTGGTCTTCTTAGCAGCAGGCTTCTTGGCGGCAGGCTTCTTCTCACCGGTGGTCTTAGCGGCCGCTTTCTTTGCGGCAGCCTTCTCCTCGGTGATCTCCGCGTTGGCGCGGATCAGCTCAACAGCCTTGGAAACTGCGCAATCCATGGTAATATCTTCCTTGGGCAGGTACATCTTGACCTGGTCGGCAGGCATGCCGTACGCATCGGCGATATCCTTGTATTCCTTCTCGATATCCTCGTCGGAAACAACGACGCCTTCCAGCTCGACGACCTTCTCCAGAGCCAGACGAACCTTGACCTGCTTCTCAGCATCGGGCTCAAAGCCCTTGCGGAAGGACTCCAGATCCATGCCGGTATACTGCATATAGGTCTTAAGATCCAAGCCGGAGCCGGCCAGACGCTGCTCGAACTCGCCACACATATTATCGACCTTCTGCTCGATCATAGCGGCAGGAACTTCTACCTCGGTCTTCTCCAAAAGTGCGTCGATCAAAGCGTTATCCACTTCGTTATCGGACTGGCGAGCCTTCTGCTCCTTGATGTTCTTCTTAATGTCCTTCTTCAGGTCTGCCAGGGTATCAAACTCGCTGACATCCTTTGCAAACTCATCGTCCAGAGCGGGAGCTTCGATCTCCTTGACTTCATTGATATGGCAATCAAAGATCGCAGCCTTGCCCTTCAACTCTTCTGCATGATACTCTTCGGGGAAGGTTACCTCAACCTTGACGTCCTCACCGGCCTTCTTGCCAACCAGCTGGGGCTCAAAACCGGGGATAAAGCTGCCGGAGCCCAGAACCAGATCATAGTTCTCGCCCTTGCCGCCATCGAAATGAACACCATCCACGGAGCCGTCAAAGTTGATATTGACGGTATCGCCGTCCTTGGACTCACGATCCACGACAACGGTACGCTCGTTCTGCTTCTGCAGACGCTCCAGCTCAGCCTTCACTTCAGACTCAGTAACATTATAGACAGTCTTGGTTACTTTTAAACCCTTATATTCCTTAACGGTCACCTCGGGCTTCACGGTAACAACAGCCTTAAAGGTAAAGCCTTCGGCATCTACCTCAGTGATCTCGATCTCGGGGCGTGCGACCACCTTCAGACCGGACTCGGCCACTGCATCATCATAAGCCTTGGGATAGAGAGCATTGACAGCATCCTCAAAAAAGATCCCCTCGCCATAGAGCTTCTCCACGATCTTCCGGGGAGCCTTGCCCTTTCTGAAGCCGGGAACGGTGATCTTGGAAAGATTCTTTTTGAAAGCAGCGTCAACGGCGGCTTTGAATTCCTCGCCCTTGACTTCTACGGTCAGCTCGACCAAGCTCTTTTCCAGATTTTTCACTTCTTTAACAGTCATCCTATTTTTACCTCCATATGAATTTCCTTCATAACTCTACTTATTTTATAATTTCTCGCAGGAAAAGTCAACACAAACCTTTGAAATACGAGAGAACTTTCGCCCAAAAACCGGGCTTTTTTTGGTGATTTTGTTTAGAACCGGCAGAAGAGGCGATCAAAAGTGGGGTAAAATCCAATGCATCGGCAGATATTAAGGTATAAAGAACCCCATCCTTTTCAATCGGAACGCTCTCTCTTGCCGCCCGGCCGTGGATATGGCCGTAGTAGCATCGTTTGACGCCGTATTTCTTAAAAAGCTCTTCAAAGGGAGCGTGCTCGCCGTCAAAAGGCGGATAGTGCAAGATGACCACCCGCTCCCGATCCGCCGGCGCCGACTGCAACGAAAGCTCCAGCCGCTGCACTTCTCTTTGGAGGATCTTCCGATCTTGCTCGCCGGTGCTTTCTGCCTCCCAGCCCCGGGTGCCGCACACTGCTATATTTTCGCAGAGAATGGAATTATTATACAAAATTTGAAAATCGTCCCATTTCCGCTCCTCAAAGAAGCGATTCATTTTGGAGACAGTCTCCCACCAATAATCATGGTTGCCTTTTAAAAGAACCTTCCGGCCGGGCAGGTCATGAAAAAAGCGAAGATCCGGCTCCGCGTCCTTTAAAGACATCGCCCAGGAAAGATCCCCTGCCAAGATCACCGTATCGTCGGCCTTGACCATTTTTTCCCAAGCTCTTTTGATCTTTTCCGGATGATCCTGCCAGCAGGAACCGAAAATATCCATCGGTTTATCCGCCGAAAAGGAAAGATGCGGATCTCCCAACACATAAATTGCCAAAACAAATCACCTCCTCCATGGATAATCAATTTCCTTCCGTCCATACTATTAGCGGAAAGGAGTGTACGAAAAAATGATGAATTCTGTTAATTCCGGCGTGGATTGCAAGGTTAAAAATTGCCATTACCACACCACCGACAACAAGTGTACCGCAGAAAAGATCGAAGTCAGCAATTGCGAAAACTGCCATAACTCCTCCGATACCTTCTGCAAGACTTACAAAGCAAAATAAGCCTGATAAAAGAGCGCCTTCGGGCGCTTTTTTATTTGAAATTTTGATCCAAAAAGCGTTTCATATTTCCATATAAAAATGCATCGTTAATGAGTTTTCCCAATCGGGGAAGCTCCGAAAGATCCCGAAGATCGACGGGCGTCCGGTCAATTCCGTCGAAATCACTGCCAAAGGCCAGGATCTCTTCGCCGCCCAGGTTCAAGACGTGGCGAATATGCAACAGTATATCTGAAACGGTGGCAAAGCTGCGATTGGTCAAAAAAGGCGGATAAAAATTGATCCCCATCAGCCCTTTTCGTGCGATCAAGGCTTTGATCTGTCCGTCGGTCAGGTTCCGAGGATGATCCGCCAGCGCATAACAATTGGAATGGGTGGCCACCACGCCATCCGGCAATAGCGCCAGAAGATCATCGGCAGAGCGGTGATTGAGATGAGAAAGATCCAATACGATCCCCTCCTCTCGCAAGAGCAACGCCACTTCCCTACCGAGAGGGGTAAGGCCGCCGTCGCTGAGCGCGCCGCCGGCCAGATTATTCCCTTTATTATAACAAAGGGATAAAAAGAGGATCCCCTTTTGCTTCAATTCCTTAGCGATCCTGCGATTTTTCTCCCGATCCTCTCCGAAAAATCCACCGCCCTCCACACTCAGCAGATAGGGCGTCCTTCCGCTCTCGAATGCCCGGTCGATCTCCGCCCCAGTTCGGCAGAGCACCAGCTCCGGATATTTCCGCATCACTTCCTCGCCATACGCGTAAACTGCGCGAAAATACCGATAGGGATCGGGTTCCTCATCGGGAATATAAATTGCATAGGTCTGCAGGTGACGAAAAGAAAGATCTCGCTTGGTCTGCAAGGTGGGATCGTCCAGATCCGTTCTGCGGTCATAACACCGCCAAAGGGCATCGCAATGCAGGTCGCCATAAATATTCATAGGGTCAATACGTTCTCCAGATGCGTAACCGCCAGCTTTCCTTGCTCGGCGGTAACCGCAATTACATCAAAGCGCATCGGCAGATCCAATTCCTTGGATTGCAGCCAAAAAAGCGCCGTTTTGATCATTTTTTGCCGCTTGGCATAGGTCACGCTCTCCTGGGGCAGGGCGATCATACCCTCGCTCCGGGTCTTGACCTCGCAAAATACCAGGCAGTCCTTATCCCGAGCGATCAGATCCAGTTCTCCAAAACGGCATTGAAAATTCTTTTCTAAAATTTTGTAGCCCTTTTTACGGAGATACTTGGCTGCTGCGATCTCTCCCTTTAATCCTAATCCGTATACCTTCATTTTATTCGCCCAAAATTTTCTTCAAAAAGGTTTTGCGATGAATAGCCGCCGGGCCCAAGGCCAAAATCGCCTCCCGGTGAACCTTGGTGCAATACCCCTTATGCTTGCCGATCCCATAGCCGGGATAATCCCGCTCCATCTCATCGCACAAACGGTCACGGGAGACCTTCGCCAAAATCGATGCCGCCGCAATGGAAGGCGAAACGCCGTCTCCCCCGATGATGGGCTCCGCCGGGATGGGAAAATCCCGAGCGATATTGCCATCCACCAGCGCGTAATCTGCCGGGACAGGCAATTCTTCAATAGCACGGCGCATGGCAAGCATGGCAGCGTTCAGAATATTGATCTCGTCGATCTCCTCCACGCTTCCCCAGCCGATGCCGTAAGCCAGCGCATTTTCTATAATAATAGAGAATAATTCTTCTCTTTTCTTCGGGGTAAGCTTTTTGGAATCATTCAGCGCAGGATGGTTCCAGCCCTCCGGCAGAATCACCGCCGCCGCGCAGACCGGTCCGCAAAGGCAGCCCCGGCCGGCTTCATCCACACCGCAAACCGCGTGAAAGCCGGCCTCTTTTGCTTTTTGCTCGTATTTAAACTCCAGCATCCGGTTCCTCCAATGAGATCCGCCCGATCTTGCCGCCCCGGAATTCATCCAGTAAAACGGCGGCGCATCGGGTATAGTCAAAATCATTGCCCCGGAGCAAAAATCCCCGCTTGCGGCAGATCTCCTCATAAACGTCCAAGGGTGCCCAGCCTTCGATATCCGGCAGTTTATACCGCTCCTCCAGCTGATGGGGATACTTCGCCTGCAGGATTTCGATCAGCTCCAAAGCCAGCCCCTCCCGGTCTACCACTTCATCGCTGACCGCACCGGTGAGCGCTAAATGGATACCGACCTGCATATCCTCAAATTTATTCCAGAGGATGCCCGGCGTATCCAAAAGCTCTACGTCTTTTTGCAAGGTATACCATTGACCGCCCCGGGTAACACCCGGACGATCCTGGGCATCCGCCGCCCGACGCTTACAAAGCGCATTGATCAGCGTACTTTTTCCAGAGTTTGGAACACCGCACATCATCAAGCGGATGGTTTTGGTCATCCCCTTGGCTTTGGCACGCTCCAGCTCCTCCGAAAGGATACTCCGCACCATCGGCAATACGTCGGAAACACCCTGCCCGGTGGTGGTGTTTAAAAAGAGCACCGGCTGACCGATCTTCTTGAAATAGGCCTCCCAAGCTTTATTGATCTTCTCATCCGCAAGATCCCGTTTGGTCAGCACGGTCAGCCGTTTTTTATTGGCCAAAAGGCGGTCGAAATCCGGGTTGCGGCTACTATTGACCACGCGCGCGTCCGCTACCTCGATCACCAGATCGACCAGCCCGATATTTTTCTCGATATAACGCCGGGTCTTGGTCATATGACCCGGATACCATTGAATTTGCAGATTACCCATTATTTCACCGTCCCAAAATGAGGCGTCAACCGCAGAATGAGGCGACCCAATACATATTCCGTAGGAATAGCACCTAAATCACGGCTATCCTTGGAGTTGATCCGATTATCCCCTAAGCAAAAGACCTCACCCTCCTGCACCGTATACGGAAATTGGAAGCTTTTAGGAATGGTATAGATCCCGGCATCCAGGTACGGCTCTTCCAGTACCTTTCCATTGATCATCACTTGGAAATTCTCGTTGATATCCACCGTCTGTCCGGCGGTGGCTATCACGCGCTTGACCAGCACCTTACTATCGTTATTTTCCGCCAAAAAGCAGATGATATCCCCTTGCTCCGGCGTATAAAAAAGGTTGGAGACCAGCAACCGATCCTGATCCATCAGCGTGGTATTCATGGACCCACCGTCCACCACGTAGACCCGGCAGACCAACGTAAACACCACCATCACCGCCACCAGGGCAATGATGATCGAATCGGCAAATTCTAAAATGATATGGGATGCTTTTTTCATTGAAATTCCCTCTTTTCTCTAAAACACAATGGATGGAATTATTATAACATATTATTTCAAAGAATGCTATATCAAAATTAAGAAACGCACTTT
>JAZNVY010000091.1:0-5817 GCA_045593105.1 Eubacteriales bacterium | reverse complement strand
GTATACAGATAGGGGTGCTCTGCATTCCAAAACTGTGCATCTTCCACCGTCAAGGACGGCGCGCCCATCCCGGACGAAACCACCTTACCTTCTGCGTCCTTCAGCCAATATTGCACTTCCGGAGCGCCCTCAAATTCCAATTCCGCCTTGATTTTTGCAGTGTTTTTTTGAAAATCACATTCGGTCTTGATGAAAACGTCCCGGATATGCTCTTTCGACCTGTAAAGCAAATATACTTCACGGAAAATGCCACTAAAACGGAACTTATCCTGATCCTCCAGATAGGATCCATCGCACCATTTGAGGACGATCACCGTCATTTCATTGACACCTTCATGAACAAAACCGGTCAATTCAAATTCATGGGTGCAATGAGAAACCTGACTATATCCCACGAATTCACCGTTGACGTAAAGATAGAAACAACTGTCCACGCCCTCAAAATTAATAAAGGTACGCATCTCCCCTGCCTGCACCTCAAAAGCGGTCTTATAAACACCGCAAGGATTATCAATGGGAACATAAGGGGGATCAAACGGAAAGGGATATCGGGTATTGACGTACTGAATCTGATCGTAGCCTTTCATCTGCCAGCAGGACGGAACCTCTATCTTTTCATAGTTCGCCTCATCCTCCGGCAGCCAAGGAGCTTGCTTCACGTCCCAAATAGACGGATAATATTTAAAATCCCACGTTCCGTTCAGCATTTGAATGCGCGACGAAGCATTGCGCGGAAAAATGCTTTCTGCCTCTGCCCGATCAGCACAAGGAATATAATAACTGCGCTCAGGGCAGGTACCGATATGCAGAACCGACGGATCTTCAAAATAGTTTTTCAGGATCATTTCTAATTCTCCTTTGCCGATTTGATTTAATTATAACAAAATATCAACAAAAGGAAAATAAGATTTCTGTATTTTCATAATTTTCTTTATTCTCATTCAAAAAAGTGGTATGATAATCTTATGAAACGAACGAAAACAACTGTAAAAATTGAAAACTTTCCTCAGCAATTCCACTCTATCCTTAAAGATGCGGCGGTTTATGACAGTAGCTGTTCCCCACAGGCAAAGGTGCTCTTTATTGATAAGGACGGCGGTTATTATCTCAAGCGCTCTGCCAAAGGAAGCTTAGAGACAGAGGCGCTTTTGACCGCTTATTTTAACGCTCAAGGTTTAGCCGCCGAAGTGCTGGACTACCAATCTTTGGATGAGGACTGGTTGGTGACCGCCCGGATGCCGGGAGAAGACTGTACCTATGCCTCCTATCTGGACGATCCGGAGCGGCTCTGCGATATTCTGGCAGAACAATTGCGCCTTCTTCACAGTATTCAACCTACGGATTGCCCGGTAAACCATACAAAACGGTATTTTAAAGTGGCGGAGGGAAACTATAAAAACGGACTGTTTGACCCCTCTTATTCCCTGCCCGGACTGCAATTCAGAGATGCAGACGACGCCTGGAATTATATTCAAAGGAATTGCCACTTACTCAAAACAAACACCCTGCTCCATGGAGATTATTGCCTGCCCAACATCATGCTGAACCAATGGCGGTTTTCGGGATTTATTGATTTAGGAAACGGCGGAATCGGCGACCGGCACGTAGATCTTTTTTGGGGTGCCTGGTCCCTACAGTATAACCTAAAGACCGACCGGTACCGGGAACGTTTCTTTGATGCTTACGGGAGAGAAAAAATACAGCCGGAAGTTCTTGAATTAATTAGCGCCATCGAAGTGTTCGGGTAAAAAACAAAACCGCAATGCGTTGCATTGCGGTTTTGTTTTATTTTAAAAGACGTTCTAATTTCTGGGTGCAGATCACAAGATCTAAATACGGCTGGAATTCATCCTCATTTTTAGCCATCCAGTCTTCCATGGCATTCACCTTTTCACGCGCGAGTTCTTTATCTGCTTTACCCAGAGCAATAAAGACCTCAGCATATAAACGGCAATATTCCCGGTGCCATTTGAGTATTCGCCAGGATTCCTGCACGCAGGCAGGCTCACCAGAGCGATCCCGCTCAATAGTAGCCTTAAATGCATCCAAGCAGTCGAAGATGGCAGAGATCCGGGTCACCGTCTCTTCCTTTCCCACAAAGCCCTGCCGCAACAGTTCACCGCCGGTACCGGTATCGATCACCACGATGTCATCGGCGACGCGCAGTTTTTGCGGTTCAAAGATGGCGCAGATCTCATCCAAATAGGCTTTTGCCGCAGCAGCATCTTTTCCGAATGCCTTTTCAAAATACTGATCCTTATATTCCTCAAAACTCAGGTTTTGATCAAAAAGAGCCTCTCCGTAAACCGCCATCGGCAGAGCAGTCGGAAAATAACTCCGCTGAGTCTTGCAGTCCATAATGCCGTCAAAGCCAATCTCACTGATAGAGCGAGCATCCTCATGCATCCGCTTGGCCATCTGCATATAGCTGGGATCCACATAATGCGCTTCATAAAAATGATAGTCAAACATAAAGCGCTTTCCGTCGTAGATCGACTTCCAGCCATCCATAAAGGACAGCGTCAACGGCAAAGTCACGTTAAAGGTATTCTTGTTTCTATCAAATACCGGAAGCTCCTTGTCATAGCGCTCCGGCAGATAGGGCAGGTTATGATCTCGCCCTGTAGAGGCGACAGTCATAATAAAGCGATCCGGATTATGAAGCTTGGTGCACTCCGGCGCCCAATAAGTATCAGTATAGAGGATAAAGACCACTTTAGTGTCAATTCCTTTTTCCGTCAGCGCCGCATCCAGTTCGTTAAGGAACTGTACGTAAAAATCAGACGGAATTTTCTTGCGGCACTCCTCGCACTCGCAATGATTATTACGGCTGTCAGAGAGCCAGACGTGCAGAAAATCCACATAAGGCTTTCTTTCAAGATATTCCACCAACCAATCTGCCATATTCTTCCGCACGGAAGCTTGGGACATACAGGGCTGGGTATGATTGGGAACCAATTTAAAGAAACCGCGCTTACCGTTGATCATCGCCATAGCGCTGATTGCCTCCTCCGAAGCATAATAGGTATCGGAGCGTTTGCGGTACGGCAGACCGTATTTCTCATAGATATATCCGTGACCGATGGTATGAAGCTGAAGTCCTCTCTTTTTGACTTCCTTTTCGATCCGGGTCACGTATTCCTTTCCCAGCTCATAGGGAAAGTCTTCCGCCTCTTTATAAGGGTTATCCTCATGCTCATACCAGCGAGTAAACAAGACGTAGGGCACCACGTGCTGGATCATAAAGAGATTGGCGTTTACCTTAGGCAACCATTCCACCGTATCGACGACGTTTTCTAATGATACGCCGCCCTCGATGCACTCGCCGCGAAACGGAAGGTCTGCCTTATGATAGTAAAAGCAACTATGGTTGCTCATCTTCTTTTGCGGGATATACTCCCCCAGCTTTCCGGGTCGAACCCACATACAGCCGGCAGACTTCAGAAAGTTATAAACCCCCATCAGGACGCTTCGCTCGTTACTGCCACAGATGGTTCCCTTCATTTCTTTCACATTGACCTCAATCACGTCATCAAAAAAAGGATCAATGTCTTCATACTCTTTTACCGAGAGAATAATTCCCACCTCATCAGTAAGAGTTTCATCCATCATCAAGAGATATTTCTGCAATTCTTCTGCTGCAAACAGCAACGTTTCTGTTTTTTTTGAAATAGAAATATTCATTTTATCTCCTTTATTTGAGCAACCGTTTTAGTTTCTGAGCAACCAAAACAAGATCAAGATAAGGCTGATATTCATCCTCATTCTTTGCCAGCCAATCCTTCATGGCATCAGCCTTTTCTGTTGCAGTTTCCCGATCGGCTCTCCCCAGAGCGATCAGCACCTCAGCAAACAGACGGCAGTAATCCTGATGCAAGGCAAGAAGCCGCCAGGACTCCTGCACGCAAAGAGGTTCCTCGGAACGATCCTTTTCAATCACCGGCTTGAACTCATCCAGGCAAGCATAGATTCTAGAGAGCCGATTCACAGTTTCCGGATTACCGACAAAACCCTGGGTCTTCAAGCTACCGCCGGTACCGGTATCCAAGACCACGATATCATCTTCCACCCGCAACTTTTCCGGTGAAAAGATGGCGCTGATCTCCCTAAGATAAGCCATTGCCTTCTGCCCGTCTTTTCCATAACCCTTTTCAAAATAACCCTCGGTATAGGCAGAAAAATCCAGTTCTCGGTCAAAAAGGGTCTCTCCATATACCGCCATCGGCAGTCCGGTAGGAAAATAAGAGCGCTGAGTTTTATCGTCCATAATCCCATCGAATCCGATATCGGCGATACTGCGGGCATCATCATAAATATTCTTTGCAAACTGCATATAACCGGGATCATTCAAATGATCCATAAAGAAATGATATTCAAACAAAAACTTTTTACCCTCAAAAACAGGCTTCCAGCTATCGGTGAAGGAAAGGCTCAAGGGCATGGTGACGGTAAAGGTATTTTGGTTACGCTGATATACCGGCAATTCCCCATCATAGCGGTCGGTCAGATAGGGCTTACTGCGGTCACGGCCGGTGGTGGCAGTGGTCATAATAAACCGATCGGGATTATTGAGCCTTTGCGTTTCCGGCGCCCAATATGTATCAGTATACATAATAAAGACAATTTTGGTATCAATTCCCTTTTCCGTCATCGCAGCATCCAGCTCGTTCAGGAGCATGATATAATAATCTGTGGGGATCTTTTTGATACATTCTGCACATTCGCAATGGTTATTCCGACTATCGGACAGCCAGACATGAAGAAAATCAATATAAGGCTTTTTCTCCAGATAATCCGACAAAAACTCCACCATTTTGGTACGAGCGGCAGCATTAGACATACAAAACTGAGTCTGATTGGGGGCATCTTTAAACAAGAAGCGTCTCCCCCCGATCTGCGCCATTACGCTCAATGCTTCTTCAGAGGGATTATAGATGTCCTCCCGGGTACGGTAGGTCAGCCCATAGGGCTCAAAGAGATAGCCATGACCCAAGGAATGAAGCTGAAGACCGCATTTCTTGACCGCCATTTCAATCTCATGAACGATATCGCCGGCATCCTCAAAGGTAACACCCTCATCCTCTTTATACGGATTATTCATGTGCTTATACCAACGGCTGATATAGTTATATGGAATAATATACTCCATCATAAAAAGGTTTGCATTGATTTTGGGCAGAAACTCCACCGTCTCCACCACATTCTCCAGGCTGGGCGCACCCTCAATACATTCGCCGCGGAAATCACAGTCGGCTTTTTTATAGAATTTGCAGCTATGGTCCGCCATCGGCTTTTGCGGAATATACTCTCCCAATTTTCCGGGACTCACCCACATACAGCCGGCGGATTTCAAAAAGTTATAGACCCCCATCAGGACGCTGCGCTCATTGCTGCCGGAGATGGTTCCTTTCATCTTTTCGATATCAATCTCGATGATATCCTCCACCATCGGATCAATTCCATCATACTCTTTCACCGATAATACGATGCCCACCTCATCGGAAAGGCTCTCATCCATCATCAAAAGATACTTCTGCAATTCTTGCGCGGCATAAAGCATCGTTTCGGATTTTTTCGATACACAAATATTCATATATTTCTCCTTGCTAAAACAGAGCGATAAGAAACCTTATCGCTCTGTTTTCTATCTTAGAACAAGCCGGTGATGACACCGTTTTCATCCACGTCGATCCGCTCAGCAGCAGGACGCTTGGGCAGACCGGGCATGGTCATAATATCGCCGGTCAATGCGACGATAAAGCCGGCACCGGCAGAGATCTTGACGTTTCGAACCGTAACCGTAAAGCCCTCGGGAGC
>JAZNVY010000090.1:0-1930 GCA_045593105.1 Eubacteriales bacterium | reverse complement strand
AATGCGCCTCTCCCGGCAATCCTCCGCGACCTCTGCAAAGGATTGAGGGGGATAGACGATACGCGCCGCCTGTCCGGGATCCCCCCCCCAGGCGATCCGACCGCCGCCCACGCTGAACACCCGGCTCTCGCCCAGTAAGGTTTCCCCCTTATAAGCCTTGAGATCCATGGTATTGGGATGGGGCAGATCTCCGTTCTCGTCATCAAATGTCACCTTGCAAGGAGTCGGCTCCAGGGTACGCCGAATAACCGCATCCGTCCCGTGCCCCTTTCCGGTCTTGGAAAGAGAGCCGTAAAGCACCGCTTCAAACCGATCTGCAGCAGGATACCGCTCTCGAAAAAGCAGGCAGGCCCGTTCCGGCCCCATAGTATGGGAGCTGGAAGGGCCGCGGCCGATTTTATATAATTGGTCTAAAGATTCCATGCCTTTGTTGCTCATCTTTTTAAACCTTTCTTTTATATATATTCTTATTTTAGTATATCAGTTCAGCATTATACTGTCAAGAACGGCGCACCGGTAAAATCACACCGCATGCCATCTTTCTGCCGGCATTTCCGGCAGGCTGGGTATGGAAATCATCGGGATCAGTATGCAGCACCACCGAACGTCCCAAAATTTCCCGCACCCGTAATTGACCGGCCAGTACCGCCATAAATCCCCGACCGTCCTCCTCCATCAAGGGCGGCAGATCTCCGGCGTGCTGAGGATGCCAGCACTGATCCGGATTATAATGGGTTCCGGTATCGGCAAAAGGCTCGTGGGGAGTCCCTCCTGCACAACGTCCGCCGTTATGAATGTGCAGACCGAAAAAATGGTTCTCGCAGGTCCCCTCATGATGGGGCAACCCCTCCGCCTGCACCGCTACCAAGCAACCGTAGGGCGTGTCGTAAAAACGCACAAATCCCTCAATGGCCGGGTATTCCGGGCCTCCGCGCAATTGGGCAACCGCATCCGGCAGCCGTGCCAAAACACGGGCGAAATCTACTGTATCAAACTTAACTCTGTTCATAAAAACCTCATCAAAGTCGTAAATAAAAAGCATAAAACTACGCCGGCAAGGGTGGGGATCAATGCCGCCATAGCGGTCCATCCCCAACTGCCGGTTTCTTTTTTCACCGTCCAAAGGGCGGTGGAGCAGGGCCAATGCAGAAGCGAAAAAAGAATGGTGCTGACCGCCGTCTGCCAGGTCCAGCCATTGGCCGCCAGCAGCTCTTGCATCTCCGCAAGAGATCCCAGCTCCATCAAGGAACCCTCTGCCAAATACCCCATCATGATAATGGGCAAGACGATCTCATTGGCAGGAAACCCTAAAATAAAGGCGATCAGAATCATGCCGTCCATCCCCAAAAGCCGCGCGAAAGGATCGAGAAAGCCGGCGCAATGATGCAAAAGACTGGCATCCCCCACCGTTACGTTCGCCATCAGCCAAAGCACCAGCCCGGCCGGGGCGGCTACCGCCGCCGCACGCCCCAAGACAAAGAGGGTTCGGTCAAAAATCGACCGCACCAGCACCTTTCCCACCTGCGGCTTACGATAAGGCGGCAATTCCAGTGTAAAGGAAGAAGGCTTTCCACGCAAAACAGTGGCGGAAAGCAACCGGGAAACGGCAAAGGTCATGCCGATCCCCAAAAGGATGACCCCCGTCAGTATCACTGCCGAGAAAAGTGAACTCCATCCCCCTCCCTGCGTCCCAACAAAGAACATGGTGATCAGCGCGATCAAGGTGGGAAACCGCCCGTTGCAGGGCACAAGGCTGTTGGTGAGGATGGCCAGCAGCCGCTCCCGGGGGGACTGGATGATGCGACAGCCCACCACCCCGGCAGCATTACATCCGAAGCCCATACACATCGTCAGTGCCTGCTTACCACAGGAGCCACAGCGGGCAAAGGGGCGATCCAGAGTGTAGGCAATGCGGGGAAGATAGCCCACA
>JAZNVY010000089.1:0-4152 GCA_045593105.1 Eubacteriales bacterium | reverse complement strand
AGGGAATGTTTCGAAAGTATCCCCGGATTTTGGAGGAATGGACGGAAGATTTAGTCGCCTTCTGCCGGGGCCGCAGTCGGGAGGTGCTGGAAAATTCCGCCAAAACCCTTCGTCCCGGCGGGCGGTTGGTTTATTCGACCTGCACCTTTAATTTGGAAGAGAATGAAAAGACCATCCTTTGGTTTTTGGAAAATCATCCGGATTTCCACGTGGTGGAGACCGGCATCACCGGCGGTCGCCCCGGCTTTTTGGGGTTGGAGCTTGCGGTTCGGATCTTCCCGGAGGATGGCGGTGAGGGGCATTTTGTCTGTGCCATGGAGCGTGAGGGGGATGCTTCGCACCGAGCGGTGCCGCTTTTTAAGCCGGAAAAGCATCCGGATGCGGCGGCCGCCTTGCAGGAGGTATTAAAAATGCCCCTGCCGGGGCTGTTGCTCCAACGGGGAAATTACTATTATTTGGTGGACGAGGATCTTCCTTGCCCGGCAGGCTTGCATATTCTCCGTGCAGGACTGCAGGTACTGGAATTGAAAGGGCGGCAGTGGAAGCCGGCGCACCATTTGGCCATGAGCCTGCCCCAAGAGGCGTTTTGCTACGCTCTGGCATTGGACCCGGATACCGCCAAGCAGTACGTCAACGGACAGACCGTTCCATGCACTGAGCGTGGTTACGGCGTGGTCACCGTGGAGGGCGTGCCCCTCGGCTGGATCAAGTCCTCCGGCGGCGTGGGCAAAAATCACTATCCCAAG
Source organism: Eubacteriales bacterium (assembly GCA_045593105.1). Lineage (GTDB taxonomy): Bacteria > Bacillota > Clostridia > Oscillospirales > QAKW01 > QAKW01. The sequence continues at coordinate 3,406 of JAZNVY010000089.1, read as the reverse complement.
GGTCTTAGAACGTTAAAATAATAAAAGGAACCATCGGATGATGGTTCCTTTTTGCATTTATTTTTGCAATGCTGCTGCCCCTAAGGCAGTGGCGAAGGTGGCGTTTTCCGGTACGATGAAAGGCACGCCGTGCAGGGCTGCCACGCCGTCGAAGATCTCCCGTCCTTGGGGAATGGTGGTCAAAGAGCCGGTGACGATGACCTTCTTAAAGCCCCGTGCCTTGGCGGTAAAGGCCGCCATGACGCCGGCGGTCTGGAAGATCATATTGATGAGCCCCAGCGCCAGGTCCCCCTTGGTGGCGGTGCTTTTGATGCGGCCGAAGTTCGATGCGGTGACGTTTTTCGGCAGGGTGGAAATATCTGCCACGCTGATATCCTGTACCGAAAGATCTACGTGGGAAAGGTCGCCGGTGTTGGCATAGGCCAGAATGGCTTCATAATCCGTCTCCCCCAAAAGCTCCTGGGAAAGACCGATCAGCGTGCCGCCGCCGACGCCGCTGCCGCCGATATGCTCAATAGACTCCCCCTTGGCATAGACGAAAGCCGTACCGGTGCCCATGCTGACCACCAATGCGTCCTCTTCCTCCGCTAAAAGCAAGCCGCCCTTGCCGATGGCCTCAAATTCATTGACCTTGCAGGTGGGGATGCCGTAAATGTCTTCTTCAATAAGGGCAGCGCCCACGCCGGTCAGGACGATTTTTTCCACGTCCTCTAATTTTAAATGGTATTGATGCAGAAGATTGCCGATGGCGCCGTAAAGGGAGGTCAACTGATCTCCGGCACGCACCTGCAGCATTCCGATGGTTTTTTGATCAAAGGCGACGATCTTGGTGGTGGATCCACCTACGTCAACACCTAAAATAACGGACATTTTTCTCACAACCTTTTTCTGGATTGCTTTTATTATAAGCAATGATCGAAAAAATGTCAAATCTAATCAACGCATTTTTTGCATGGGGTGTATCCTTGATCCGTTGCGGACGTTAAGGTTGTTCGCATGGAATTCTTCCCACCGCAGGTGGACTTTATGTGATAGCGTTGCCCGTGTGGCGTAATATAGACGGGTTCTTGCTGCTCAATATCTAAGGTGATTTTTTCGATTGGCGCTGGCGATGGAGAAACTTTAGCGGCTTCGTGTGGTGGGATAAATAATAACGTTATGCCAAGTACCACTGCCGCGATCCACCCGAAAAAACGAGAGGCCTTACTTCCGGGAAATACCGAAAGGAAGAAAAGGGCAAATCCAACGAGAAAAATCAAGGGATCCGGATAGATTAACCCCATACACAGTAAAAGTAAAGAAAATAGAAAAAGGACAATTGAATGAATGATCAAATATAATCACCTCACAATATGTTATAAATTATAACATATAAATATAACATTTTTCAAGCCATAATAATGGTGAGGTGAAGTGTGATGAAGAACAAATTGATCATATCCAAAAAACCAAAGGGTGAAGATGGACACAAGACCTTTTCGGTTCGACTGCCGCAGGAAACGGTAGAGCGGCTGGAAAAGCTGGCGAAAGAAACCCAGCGTTCCAGAAACGATCTCATCAATGTATTATTAAACTATGCGCTGGATCATAGCGAGGCAGAGAATAAATAATAAAAAAGGTTGATTTTTGCCTTTGGGCAAAAATCAACCTACATTATTATTTCTTATTTCTTATTTATTCTTTATTATTTAAAAAGGGAAGGCTTGAAGCCTTCCCTTTTTTGAGTGTCGCAATTAGTCTTTCTTTTTGTTAAGAACGATGTTAACAATGATACCCAGGATCAGCGCGCAAGCGATAGCAGTCAGGGTCACCTTACCAAAGTTCAGGGTCAGACCGCCGATACCGCAGATCAGAATGGTGGAAACTACGAAGAGGTTCTTATTCTGCTCCAGGTCGACCTTCTGCACCATCTTCAAGCCGGAAACTGCGATGAAGCCATAGAGGGCAACGCAGACACCGCCCATCACGCAGGAGGGGATGGAGTTAACGAAGGCTACGAAGGGGGAGAGGAAGGAGATCAGCACGGCCAGAATAGCGGTGGTACCGATGGTATAGACGGAAGCGTTACCGCTGATGGCGACGCAAGCCACAGACTCACCGTAGGTGGTGTTGGGGCAGCCGCCGAAGATCGCACCGACCATGGAGCCGACGCCATCGCCCAGGAGGGTACGATGCAGACCGGGATCCTCCAGCAGATCCTTCTCGATGATGGAAGAGATATTCTTATGGTCAGCGATATGCTCTGCGAACACAACGAATGCAACGGGGATATAGGCTACTGCGATGGAAGCGATATAGGGAGCGGTCAGCTCGCCTGCGCCCTTAAATGCAGTCAGGAAGGTGAAATCCGGGAACTGCAGGAAGGTCTTGAGGGTGACGCCGTCTGCAACCAGAGCAGCCAGGGGGGAGAAGTCGATGACCTTGAGGGCATCGATGCCGGCAATGTTGCCGATGACGGTAAAGACGGTACCGACTGCATAGCCGGCCAGAATACCGATGATAAAGGGGATCATTTTAGCCATCTTCTTACCGAAGGTAGAGGCAATGACGGTAACAAACAGAGTAACCAGACCGCAAAGAACTGCGATGAGGGTATGACCGCCGGCGGGAGCCTTCTGCAGATCGGCAATGGCGTTGGGAGCCAGGGAAAGACCGATGATGGCAACGGTGGGTCCGATAACGGCGGCAGGCATCAGCTTATTGATCCAGTTGACGCCGACCAGCTTGACGATGATAGCGATGACCACGTACACCAGACCGGCGAACGCCGCACCGAGGATCAGGCCCAGATAGCCCAGGCTCATGGCAACGCCGCCGGCAAAGGCTGCACACATGGAGCCGATGAAGGCGAAGGAGCTGCCCAGGAAAACGGGGCTGCGGAACTTGGTGAAGAGCAGGTACACGACGGTACCGATACCGGCGCCAAAGAGGGCGGCGGCAGGGCTCATGGTGGTATTGCAGGCGTTGTTGATGATGACCGGAACTACCAGGGTAGCCGCCATGATCGCCAGCAGCTGCTGAATGGCAAACACGATGTTTGCGCCGAACTTGGGTTTGTCGCTAGGTTGGAAAACGAGTTTCATGCAAAAACTTCCTCCTAAATTTAATTTTCATATAATTCCACGTTTACGGCATCGTCGTAAGGTGGGATATGAACTTTGATCTGCTCGCTCCGGGCGGTGGGGACGTTTTTGCCCACGTAGTCGCCCCGGATGGGGAGCTCCCGGTGCCCACGGTCGATGAGCACCGCCAATTGGATCCGGCCGGGACGCCCCCAGGAGAGGACCGCCTCCAATGCCGCCCGAGCAGTTCGCCCGGTATAGATCACGTCGTCTACCAAAATGACGGTCTTTCCCTCCACCGGGCATCCGGCAGCGGCCGGCGGTGCCGGTTTATGCTCCAGGTC
>JAZNVY010000088.1:0-1833 GCA_045593105.1 Eubacteriales bacterium | reverse complement strand
ACCAAACCGAAAGGACAAAAAGCGATGATCAAACGTGGTGATATTTATTATGCGGATCTTTCTCCGGTGGTGGGGAGTGAGCAGGGCGGATTACGGCCGGTGCTGATCGTGCAGAACGACGTGGGTAATCGGTATAGCCCCACCGTCATTGCCGCCGCCATTACCAGTAAGGTGGATAAGGCGCGGCTTCCGACCCATATCAATATCGAGGAGACCTGCGGTCTGCAGCGCAAATCCATGATCCTCCTGGAGCAGGTTCGTACATTGGATAAGATCCGCCTGAAAGAAAAGATGGGGCATATCAGTGATGCCACCATGCAACAGGTGGATCGGGGACTGCAAGTCAGCTTGGGATTATGAGGCTTGCGAAGATTAAAAATAGATTAAATTAACTTCATTTTGATTGCAACTGCATAAGATCGTCGATATAATAAATAAAGATTGATTTATTGGAGGTACTTATGCAGGAATTTGTTTTGAGTTGTTGCTCTACTGCCGATTTGAACGCTGGGCATTTTGCGGAGCGGGATATTCATTATATTTGCTTTCACTACGAGCTGGACGGGGTGCAGTATCCCGACGATCTGGGTCAGACCATTCCGTTCGATCAGTTCTATCAAAAGATGGTGGACGGTGCGGAGACCCGTACCTCCCAGGTTAATGTGGATGAATATGAAACCTATTTCCGTAAATTCTTAGAGGATGGTAAGGATGTCCTGCATCTCTGCCTTTCCTCCGGAATTTCCGGCTCTGTCAACTCCGCCCGCATTGCAGGGGAAAACCTGCGTGCAGAGTTCCCCGAACGCAAGCTTTATATCGTGGACTCCTTGGCAGCCTCTTCCGGCTTCGGTCTGATCATGGATACCCTGGCAGATAAGCGGGATGAGGGCATGGGGATCGATGCGCTTTATAAGTGGGTGGAAGAAAACAAGCGTAAGATGCACCATTGGTTCTTCACCACCGATCTGACTTTCTTTGTTAAGGGCGGTCGTGTTTCTAAGGTTTCCGGGTGGTTTGGTACGGTGTTAAATATTTGTCCCTTGCTGAATGTCAGTAACGATGGTAAACTGATCCCCCGCAAAAAGATCCGCGGCAAGGCGGCTGTTATTAAGGCAATCGTGCAGCAGATGGAGGAAAACGCTGAGGGCGGCTTGGATTACAGCGGAAAGTGCTATATGTGTAATTCCGCCTGCTATGAGGACGCCCGCGAGGTGGCAGATATCATAGAGGCTAAGTTCCCCAAGCTGAACGGGAAAGTGGTCATCAATAATATCGGCACCACCATCGGCAGTCATACCGGCCCGGGTACGGTGGCTCTCTTCTTCTGGGGAAAAGAGCGTATAGATTGATTTTTTAAAAAGCAGAGTTGAAAAACTCTGCTTTTTCTATTGCCAAATCTTGTATTTTCCTATATAATAAAGTGTATGTTTTTGATGAAATGGAGAACCCTATGATTTGCAATACGATTTTAGATGCGATGGGCGATACGCCGATCATCCGTCTTCAGCATATGGCAGACCCCGATGGTGCTGAGATCTTGGTGAAATTTGAGGGCTTGAACGTGGGCGGATCTATCAAAACGCGGACGGCTTATAATATGATCCATGATGCGGAGGCGAAAGGTCTCATCCATCCGGATACCATCATTGTGGAGCCGACCAGCGGCAACCAGGGAATTGGTCTTGCATTGGTGGGTGCGGTGCGCGGCTATCAGGTTAAGATCATTATGCCGGACTCGGTCAGTGAGGAGCGGCGGAAGCTGGTGCGTCATTATGGCGCAGAAGTGATCTTGGTGCATGACGCCGGCAATATCGGCGCCTGTATCGAAGAATG
>JAZNVY010000087.1:0-3212 GCA_045593105.1 Eubacteriales bacterium | reverse complement strand
CCGGTCTCAATGGCGAGCTTTGCAACGCCGTCCTTATCCAAACCGACGCAAGCAGCGTTAAATGCAGCAGCCTGCTCATCCCATTCCAGCACCTTGCCGTCCTTATTCAGGTCGGGAGCATAGGGATTACCACCCATGCCGTAATTCTTACCGGCAGCCTTCTTGGTGGTGATCTCAGCGGTAGCGGCAGCAGCAGCCTTCCCCTTGGTATCGAACTTCACAGTAGCAGCCGCAACGTCGGTAGCCGCAACGATGATCTTGCCCTCAGCGTCCAGAGCGGAAGCTACGATGGTAGTATCCAGCTCAATGCTGCCTTCCTTCTCATCGGTGGCATCTTCATTCTTCGCAGAGGTAACGACGCCCAGCTTCAAGGTAGCATCCTTGGTAGCCTTGGACTCAGCAGCGTTTGCCACTGCATTCTCAACAGCCTTGACGTAGTCTGCAATCAGAATGGTGCAACCTGCGGTAACCACCTCATCGGTACCCTTATTGGTATCAGCAACCAGAGCCTTGACCTCTTCGATGGTCTTGCCGGCGATCAGCTTGGTGAAAGCATCGATCTGCTCGTACCATTCCAGCTTGGCACCGCCGTAAGCAACCATGTTGTAGTCCTTGCCCAGCTCATACTTGGTCTTGAATTCGGTAGCGGCAACGGCCTTACCCTCAGCGGTAAAGCTTGCCTTATTGTCTGCACAGTCGATGACGCACTTGACGATCTTGCCGTCCTTATCCAAAAGCACTGCGGCCGTATTGACCGTTGCACTGCCGGTACCGTTGGTCTCCCCATCGGCATCGGTGGTCTTACCGTAGGTCGCGTAAACGCCCAGACCGAACTTCAGTTCCTCTGCCTTAGCACCGCAACCGGCCAGCATCGAAAGCGCCAAAAGTAATACCATGATCAAACTGAGTACTCTTTTCATTGTGATTTCTCCTTTAAAATTATTTTCCACGAAACATTATGCCATAGATCCCCATCCCTTGTCAATATATGGGGATATGCATATTTTATATGTTGCTATGCCGGGTGTACTTCAACGTCAGCATACCGGCCAGACCGACCAGAATTCCGGCGACCGTTCCGGTCACCGCAAGGACGATCATGTAGTAGCCGATCTCCCGGGTCTGCATCACCAGCATGGCCACTAAAATCTGACCCAGATTATGGGTGACACCGCCGATGATACTGACACCGACCATCGAGAAAACACCCCATTTTTTAAAAAGGGTCATCAGAATCAGACTCAGCAAGGCGCCGGCAAAGCTATAAGCCAGCGTCATGACGTTGCCAAAAAGTAAGGCCACCGCCAAAAGCCGCACCAGCGAAACCGCCGCCGCCTCTCTCCATCCAAAACGATAAAGTAAAAAGATGATCATGATATTGGGCAAGCCCATCTTGACGCCGGGCACCGCCGCCACCAAAGGCGGCAGAAGGGACTCCACGTAAGAAAGGATCAGCGTCACCGACGCGGCAAGCCCTAAAAATACCGTTTTCTTTGTATTATTCTTCATATTATGTCACAATATCCACGTCGTTTTCCGCATCGGAAACCACCTTCACCACCACTTTATGGGGCAGGCAAACGATGGTTTCCCCCACCTTGGAGATGGGTCGATGTGCCACGCAGATCCCATCCGGGCAGGTCGCTTCCGCGACCGACGCTTTGCCGTCGCGGATCACTAAGGTATTGGAGTTTTCACCGGATCGGATCACCGTCTGCAGCTCCTCTGAAAGCGGATAAGAGGCACTCTCTTTTCCGTCGATCAGCACCACCGCCCGATCGCCGGGCTTACCGGTCATTTTCAAAAGAAAAAATCCGCCCAATACCAGCGCCAATACGACTGCGATCAAGATACTATCATTGCGGACCTTACGCCTCGGCGTAAGGTCCGTTTTTTTGCTCTTTTTCATCTTATTTCAAAACGGCGGCAGCGAAATCTACCGTATGCAGGCAATGGGTGGGGCAGTTTTCCACGCACTTTCCGCAACCGCTACATTTATCATAGTCAATTACCGCCAGATTATTCACGACGGTAATGGCTTTTTCCGGGCAGTTCAACTCGCATTTTTTACAGCCAATGCAGGCATTCTTACAGGCCTTGCGCGCTACTGCACCCTTATCGGTATTACTGCAAAGCACCACGCCGCGAGCGCTGAAGGGCACCATGGAGATGATCTTCTTGGGGCAGGTCTTGACGCACATTCCGCAGTTGATACAAAGCCGCGCGTCGATCCGGGCAACGCCGTCCTCAATGCAGATGGCATTCACCGGACATTCCTTGGCGCAATCGCCGCAGCCCACGCATCCGCAAAGACAGACGTTGGGACCGCCGTAAAGAAGGGATGCACCCCGACAACTGGGATAGCCCACGTACTGGGCTTTAGTGGCGGAAGCCTCGCAGGTGCCGTTGCAATGCACGAACGCCACCTTGCGCTCAATATGCCCTACTTCCAGACCCAGCAATGCACCCAGCTTCCCTGCGGTATCGTTACCGCCGGGCGTGCAAAGATCCGGTGCCGCTTCGCCTTTATTCAGAGCAGCAGCATAGCCGTCGCATCCGGTATAGCCGCAGGCGCCGCAGTTGGCGCCGGGCAAGCATTCCCGGATCTCTTTCAATCGTTCGTCTACCTTGACCTCCATGAAATGAGAGGCCAGCACCAGTACGATACCGGCGATCAGACCGATTGCGGCGACAATGCCAAAGCAAATTAAAATATCAATCAACATAAGGCAATCTCCTTAAGAAAACAGATTATCCACGATTCCGGCAAAGCCGAAGAACGCCAGCGAAATAAAGGATGCGGCGATCAGCGTGACCGGCAGACCTCTGAAATGGACGGGGATCTTGGCTTCATAGATGCGGCTCCGCAGACCGGAGAAGAGTACCATCGCCAAGAGGAAGCCCAAGCCGCAGCCCAGAGAGCTGGCCATCGACTCCAGGAAATTATAGCCGTCGGTGATGTTGTTGATGGTTACGCCGAGCACGGCGCAGTTTGTGGTTATAAGCGGCAGATAAACGCCGAGTGCCGAGTAGAGTGCGGGAATAAATTTCTTGAGCACTATCTCAACGAACTGAACGAGAGCCGCTATAACGAGAATAAATACGATAGTCTGAAGATATCCGAGACCGAAGCGGTTGAGAATATAAGTCTGAATCGGCCAGGTTGCCGCGGTTGCGCAAAGCATAACGAAGGTTACGGCGATGCCCATACC
>JAZNVY010000086.1:0-8110 GCA_045593105.1 Eubacteriales bacterium | reverse complement strand
TGCCTGGTGGCAGAGAATGTCCTGGGTGAGCTGAAGGACGGGCGGTATATCCCCTATGGAGAGGAGGTCTCCCTGGATGGCGTGTGCCTGCCTTTGAAGGGCGGCGCCACAGCGGAACTGATCGGCTCGGTGGATCGCGTGGATACCTATGAAGAGGACGGCAAGACCTATCTCAAGGTCACCGATTATAAAACCGGCTCTAAAAAGTTTGATCTGCGCGGGGTGACCAATCGGGACGGTGTCCAGCTTCCCATCTATCTTTACGGATTGATGAAGAGCGGAAGATGGAAAGAGCCGGTTCCGGCAGCTGCTTGCTATATGGAGGCGAAAACGCCGGTGATTCGGGAGACCTTTCAGCCGAAGGAATTAGAAGAAAAACTGCGTGATTTTTATAAACGAAACGGCGCCTATAATGGGGATGAAACGGCGATTTCTGCGCTGGATACTCAGAGAGGCGGTCGTTATTTCGGCATCCTCTATACCAAAAGCGGTGCGTTGGACGGAAAAGAGAAGAAGGTCTACGATCCCGCTCTGATGCAGGAGATGGTGGACTATATGGAACGGGTCATCCGTGAGACCGCCGAGGAGATCCTTGCCGGCGAGGCGTCGGTGCGCCCCTTGAAGGGAAAGGGGCATGACCCGTGCGGATATTGTCAGTTTAAATCTGCTTGCGGTCATACTCCGGAGCATGAACGGGAATATTTGGATGACCCCTTTGGATGGAAGGAGGGGACGGAATGAGTAAAATTCAATTTACAGCCCGGCAGGAGCAGGCGATCTGCGGCCGGGGCGATGCCCTCCTGGTTTCTGCCGCTGCCGGAAGCGGAAAGACGGCGGTGCTGGTAGAGCGGGTATTGCGCTATCTGGCGGAGCAGGGCGGAGATATCCGTCGGCTCATCATCATGACCTTTACCGAGGCCGCCGCCGCAGAAATGCGCCAAAAAATTAAAACAGCGGTGGATCGCTATCTGCGTGAAAACGGCGGAAACGACCATCTGATGCGGCAAAGTACCTTGATCGACGGCGCGCAGATCGGCACCATTCATAGCATTTGTCGCAGTCTGATTACCGCGCATTTTGAGCAATTGGAATTGGACCCCCGATGTCGCCTTTTGGACGAGACCGCCGACGCCGCCATGATCGAGGAGCAGGCGGAGCTTCTCCTGGAGGATCTGTTTGGCCGGGAGGACGCCGGTGTCCGTCGGATGCTGGATTGCTATGCCGCCGGTCGGGAAGATGATACCCTTAAGGGACTTTTGATCCAGGGCTTGAAGTTTTTGGAAAAGCAGCCGTTGCCGGAGGATTATATCCGCCGGGCGCTGGCCCCCTATGAACGGACGGACGAGGGGCTTTTTTCCTGCTTTGCAGAGGACGGTCTTTACGGCTATATCCTGCAGCAGTTAGAGGAACTGCAGGCCCGGTATCGTGCCTTTATCAATTGGGTGGAGCGGCAGCCTGTTTTTGCCGAGATGCCGCTTCTTCTGGAGCTTTTAGAGGAGGATCATCGGCAGCTTTGTAAACTGCCCGAGATTTTGGAAAAGCGGGATTACGACGGTTTTCGTGCCGCCTTGGAGCCTTTTAAATTTGCCACCCTCACCTGGAAGAAGGTTACGGAAGAGCCGCCCGACGAGGAAACCAAGAAGGTGCTGACCGATGCGCGGAAGAAATGCACCGGTGCGTTCTTGGCCTTCAAAAAGAAATTTACGGCCGACGAAGCCGCGGAATTGGAAGCGATCCGAGCAGAAGGAGACCTGCTTCGTACCTATTTTGAAACCTGCATGGAACTGCGCCAACGCTTGATGGAGAACCGGCGGAAGAGCGGCTGGATCACCTTTCAGGATATGGAGCAGTTGGCGGTGCAGCTGCTGGTGGAGGGCTACGATCCAAAAACCGATACGCTGACCCCTACCCCCTTGGCGCTTCAGCTGCGGCAGGATTACGATGAGATCATTATTGATGAATTTCAGGACACCAACCGTGCCCAGGATCTCATCTTCCGTGCTCTCTCCCAAGATGAAAAAAATCTCTTCATGGTGGGGGATATCAAGCAGAGTATCTACCGATTTCGCGGCGCGGAGCCGGAGATCTTCAATCAGAAACGGGCGCAGTCTGCCCCTTATGCCGATGGAACCCTTTCCCAAAAGACGGTTTTGGAGCTGAATGCGAACTTCCGCTCCCATCCCGGCGTTCTGCGGTTTGCCAATCGTGTCTTTGAATCTATTATGAGTCCGGAATTGGGCGGTGTCTGCTACGATGAACGGGAGCAATTGGTGCCCGGACGAGCATTTTTGCGACCGGAAGACGCGCGCGCAGAAATTCATTGGCTTGCGCCGGCGGAGGATCCCCGTACCGGAAAAAAATTAAAAGTAACGGATCAAAACGCACGTTATACCGCTCAGTTGATCGCGAAGGCGGTGGCGCAAGGGGAGGAGCTTCTTTTGCCCGATGGGCAGAAGCGTCCGGTGGAGTATCGGGATTTTGCCATCCTCCTGCGCACCACGGCCGGAGCCGCTTCGGTCTTTGAAAAAGAACTGCAAAAATTGGGAATTCCGGTGGTCAATCGCAATGAAAGCACCCGGTTTTTCGAACTGCCGGAGGTACAGAGTATTCTCTCCTATTTGCTGGTGCTGAATAATCCTTATGACGACGTGGCGTTGGTATCACTGCTTTATGGGGATTACTTCCGGTTTACGGTGGGAGAGCTGGCGGCGATGCGCCATCGCAAGATGCCCCTTTACGATGATCTTCGCCAATCGGCGGAGCAGGGCGGAAAGGCGCAGAAGGCCTATACGGTCATCGAGAACTACCGGCGGCTTGCCGGTACCCTCTACGTCTATGATCTGCTTTATCGGATCTACCAGGAAAGCGGCGTCTTTGCCGCTTACGCCGCCGAGGACGGAGGGGCGGAAAAATGCGCCAATCTGGAGCTTTTGGCAGAGGATGCACGGCGGTTTGAAAAGGACGGCTATCGGGGGCTTTACGCCTTTGTTCAGCATATTCGTCTCACCGGCTCCGGCGTGGAGAGCGGTGCGCGGCTGAAAGCAGAGGAGAATAGCGTCCGGATCATGAGTATGCATAAATCCAAGGGTCTGGAATTCCCCATCTGTATCCTGGGCGATTGCGGAAAAGAACTCAATCTTCGGGATATCAAGGCGCGGATCCTTTTCCACGGCCGCTACGGTGCGGCGTTGGAGGATATCCGTCCGGAGCTTTATCTGCGTACCCGTTCCCTTTCCCAGGAAGTGTTGGCGGATCAGATGTTTGCCGACTGTATCAGCGAGGACGAGCGCGTTCTTTACGTGGCGTTGACCCGTGCAGTCAGCAAGACGGTGGTGCTGCTTCATATGGCACCGGAGCAATTGGAGAGCCGAGTGGGAGAGGCCGTGGGCTTAGGAAAAGCGCTTCCAGCCTGGCTGTTGAAGAAGAGCGGGGTCTCTTATGCAGATTGGCTGATCGCCTTAATGGCCGGTAGCCGGGAGGGCGCCGCTCTGCGTAGCCGATTCGGTCTGCCGGAGGGCGATCATCCTGCTTTGGGTGCCGCCTGGATCGAGGGGACGTTAGAAGAGGAGCCGGAACGCGCCGTGATGGAAAAGCAAAAAACGGAACCCTTTGATCGGAAAGCCTTTCGGATGCGCTTGGATTGGCAGTACCCCCATCTTTCGGCGGTGCGCCTGCCGGCTAAGCTTTCGGTTTCGGAATTAAAAGGCCTGCGGGAACAGGATGAGGATGCGGAGCATCTTTTAGAAGAGCGGGTGCGGTTGGCGGAGCCGCGGTTTGTCAGTCGGTTCCGTCCCCGTGGCAATGAAGTGGGAAACGCCCTGCATCAAGCCCTGCAGTTCAGCGATTTCGGGCGGTTAAAAGAAGATCCCGAGGCGGAGCTGGAGCGCTTGGTTCGGGAAGGCTTTATTCTGGAAAAGCAACGTCAATTGATCTCCTTGGAGCAATTACGGCGGTTTACCGAGAGTGCCGCTTTCTGCGATCTTCTATCGGCGGATTATTACAGTAAGGAGGAGCGGTTTTTATTCCCTATGCCGGCATCGGAGCTTTTCGGGCCGGAGGCGGAAGGTGAGATCTTGATCCAGGGCGTCTTAGACTGCTATAGCGTGCGGGACGGCCGGGCGGTGATCTTGGACTATAAAACCGATCGGGTCGGCAATGAGGAAGAGCTGATCAAGCGGTATCAGGTGCAGATGGATCTCTATGAAGAAGCCCTTCGGCGGGTCAAAGGCCTCGCGGTGGAGCGTCGGGAGATCTATAGCTTCTCCCTTGGAAAATCCATTCTTGTATAATTGCTGTAAAAATAATAAAATTTGATCCATATTTTGGCGGTTTTCGAAATTTTTTGACAATTTTTAAAATAGGGTTTTACAAACGGCCAATGATATTGTAGAATAATAGAGTAACAAATTAAACGAAAGATCAAAAGTGTGGAGGATGTAGAAATGGCGGATTATTTGGAGGATTTAATCAATATTCCCGTTAGCCCCATGGGGCTGATTGCGATGCCCGGTTGCGAGGAAATCGGTCAGCGCATTGATTTCTATCTGCGCAAATGGCGGAAAGAGAGAGAAAACGAGCATAAGGAAACCATCCCGTTCCGTGGCTATGAGCGGGAATCTTATCTCATCGAGGTGACTTGTCCCCGTTTCGGAAGCGGTGAGGCCAAGGGCTTGATCAAGCGTTCGGTTCGTGGCTTGGATATTTATATCGTGGCGGATGTCTTTAACTATAGCATCGAATACGAAATGTACGGCCGTAAGGTTCCCATGAGTCCCGACGATCATTATGCAGATCTCAAGCGGATCATCGCCGCCTGTCAGGGTAAGGCAAAGCGGATCAACGTGATCATGCCGATGCTTTATGAAGGCCGTCAGCACCGCCGTACCAGCCGTGAATCTCTGGACTGTGCTACTGCCCTGCAGGAGTTGGTTTCCTGCGGTGTGGATAATATCATCACCTTTGATGCCCATGATCCCCGCGTTCAGATGGCAATTCCTCAGCACGGCTTTGATAACGTTATGCCCACCTATCAGATGATCAAGGCGCTGGTCAATAACGTGCCGGATATCGAGATCGATCCCGATCATTTGATGATCATCAGCCCCGATGAGGGTGCGATGGCGCGCGGTATCTATTTCTCCTCCGTTTTGGGTGTGGATCTGGGTATGTTCTATAAGCGGCGTGACTATAGCCGTGTGGTGAACGGCCGGAATCCTATCGTAGCTCATGAGTATCTGGGCGCCGACGTGGCCGGAAAGGATATCATCATCGTCGATGATATGATCTCCTCCGGTGATAGCGTGCTGGATCTGGGTAAGAAGCTCAAGGAGCTTAAGGCCAAGAATATCTACGTTTGTACCACCTTCGGCCTCTTCTGCAACGGTCTGGATCACTTCGATCAGGCTTATAAGGACGGCTATATTAAGAGAGTCTTCACCACCAACGGTATTTATACCACTCCCGAATTGCTGAGCCGTGAATGGTATTGCTCCGTTGATCTTTCCAAGTATATCGCTTATATCCTGGATACCCTCAATCATGATGCATCCATCAGCGGTCTCCTGGAGCCTACCACCAAGATCAATACCCTCTTGATCAAAAAAGGCAAAAGAGTAGAAAAATAAATAAAAGGGGCAGTAAAAAAACATTCGTTTTTTTACAGCCCCTTTTTTAGGGGATATGAAAACTTTTATAAATCTATATTTTTCTGTGTTCTTTCTTGCTTTTTGCGTTCCGGACTTTTTTTACATCCCCTTTTATTGTTTTCGTTTGTAGCAAATCATGATCAGCACCACCGCTCCGGCGACCGCCAGGATGACCAGTCCAATGGCCAGATATAGGAGTGGATTGACCGGCAACCGTCCGGGAGGATCCACCGGATCAATGAACGGGGACTCTGTGGATCCCGATTCATCGGGCATCGGCTCCGGGGTCTCAACCGACTCGATCAGCGAAAGGTTGGGGTCGCCGCCAAAGGGGGGAATGATGGCATCCGGGTCGCTCAGGCAGACCCATGAATTCTTGATCCCCTTATAATAGGTGATCTTTGCCCAGCGCCGCCCTTCCGGATCCGCATATTCGTAGGTGAGGGTCAGCGTATCGTTTTCCAATTGATATTCCCAAGAGTCCGGAGCGCCCGGATAATCGTAGATCCGGAGCGTTATGGGGGCGTTCGGCTCGGCAGTCAAGGAGTTGACGGATTTTAAGAATTCACCGCTGTGCTCTTCCGTAAAGGAGCGCTCGTCGTAGATGAGGTAAAGCTCGCTGAGCAGTACCCAGCCGGGTTTTTCCAGTTCTTTTCCGTTTAGATAGGTGATCATGCCGTGCTCTTCATAGCTGCAGAAGATCCGTACCTTTTCGCCGTTTGGAACGTACTGCATAATGGCGCCGTGGGGACGCTCCCGGATGGAGATATATCCGGCGGTGCCGTTGGTGTAGTAGTTTCGTTCCACAGTTTTACACTCCCCCTCATGCTCTTGGTAAAAATCCGTCTCCGGTGGGGAGTAGACCACGTCTGCGAAAGCGGTCAGTCCGGTAAACAGAAAAAGAACGGTTAAAAGAATGGCTAAAATTCGTCTCATAAGATCCCTCCGATTAAAAATGATAAGAGATTGCAAAGAAAAGAGAATAAAAACGGGCGGTTGAAATGCTTGGGGAATAAGCGGTAGCAGCAGCCCTCGATGACCACGGCGCCGATCTCCATAGAGAGCAGGAGCAACGGGAATTTCGGATTTAGCTTCCAGAGCAAGACTACCACCGGATTGGTCAGCAGATTGACGGCGAGGACGACCAGCAACCCGGTTCCCCGTTTTTTGAGGAGTAGCGCCAATCCTGCTTCAATGATAAGGGTGGCAACCAGCGAGATGCCCAGCGATAGCAGTAAATTCATGAGGCGCACCTCCTGCCGCAAATTAAGAGCAATAGGCTGCAAAGGGTGCCCAGTGCCAAAATGAACCCATCCGCCGGCAGGCGAAGACCGAAAAGGATGGGGAGAAAGCCAAGGAAAAGGGCAAAGGTCAGAAGTCCAAAGGAAAAGCCTTTCGCACCGGGGCAGGCTTTGGCCGCCGTCCAGAGGGTCATGGGCATGGTCATCTGGAAAAAGAAGACGCCGAAGAGACCAAAGACCATCCATTGAGGAAAGAGCAATAGACCGGCCGCCGGAAGAAGTGATAGCAAGGCCGCCGGAAGATAGCCCAAACGATCCAGCAACCAGCCGCCGGCAATTTTGCCCAGTACGATGACTGCGGTGAGCAAAAGCCCGGTGCGTATTCCGTCATTCCAGGAAAACACCATGCAAAAACCAAGGTAGGAGCGGAGTACCACCACGCCAAAGAGGGAAAGGAGCGCCGGGGAAAGCCGCGGAAGCTCCGGCAGGGTATTGCCGGAGGGCTTTCGATCGAAAAGTAGGAGGAAAAGACCGAAGGCACCGAGGAGGAGCGGAAGAAACCGTAAGGGGAGGGACCCTTGCCCCAAGTGGGTGCCGATGTAAAGCCCCAGCGCTCCGGGGGCCACGAAGATGCCGAGCCGAACGGCTTTATGTACACTGCGGTTGAGGATCTCAATGCCGCCGCCGATATGGAAAAGTGCGTTGCCGCATCCGCAAAGGATCACGCCCCAAAGATGGCCGCCGCTCAGGAACGCCAGCGCAGTCAGCATCATCCCCATGCCGGCAACGCCGGCGTTGCGATCCAACCGGTCTGCCAGAATGCCGAAGGGCAGCTGCAACGCAAAGGCGCAAAAGTTATAAAGCAGGAGGGTCATCGTCCAATCGCCGCCGGTGCAATAGCGGAAGACCAGGAGCGCTGAGCAGAGATCTACGAAAAAATGCGCCGCGCTGTATAATAACGTCTTCATAGTACTCCCCCCTTTGCTCAGAATACGACTGAAAAAAGGAAAATGTTGCATATCTTATAAAAAATAAGGCATGGCGTACCGCCATGCCTTATTTTATTCTTCGCCTCTGTGTTCGCCAAGCGGCTTGAACAAAAGGTTGATCAACCAGATGCCGGCCAGCGCCACAACAACGAATATGATTCGGCTGACGATGGCATCCATGCCGCCGAAGATCCAGCCGACCAGGTCGAATTGGAAAAGACCGACCAAGCCCCAG
>JAZNVY010000085.1:0-2192 GCA_045593105.1 Eubacteriales bacterium | reverse complement strand
CACGATCCTCGCCCTTGGAGATGGTCTCCACGCCACCGTTGAAGAAGAAGGTGACGTGGGCATACTTCTCGGTCTCGGCGATACGAAGCTGAGTCTTGCCGCAGTCGGCAAGATAAGCACCCAGCGTATTATCCAAGGACTGAGGCTTGAATGCCACGTGAACGTTCGGCATAGAAGCATCATACTGGGTCATGCAGACGTAATAGAGGGGGAAGCAGCCGTTCTTACGCTCAAAGCCGTTGAAGTCGGGATCCACCAGCGTCCGGGTGATCTCCCGGGCACGGTCGGGGCGGAAGTTGAAGAACACTACGCTATCCTTTTCGCCGATGGCGGCACCCTCCACGCAGACGGTGGGGACGACAAACTCATCGGTGACGTTCTTGCCCTCGGCATCCACCGTTTCATAGGAAGCCTTGATGGCGGCAACGGGATCGGTATTCTTGATGCCTTCGCCATAGCAGAGCGCGGCGTAAGCCTTTTCCACCCGTTCCCAACGATTGTCACGATCCATGACATAGTAACGACCCATCACGGTCGCCACCTGACCTACGCCGATCTCACGGCACTTCTCAACGCACTCGGCGACGAAGTCTGCACCGCTGGCAGGAGGCACGTCGCGGCCGTCCAGGAAGCAATGGATATAGACCTTGGTAAGTCCGTTTTTCTTCGCCATCTCCAAAAGTGCCCAAAGGTGGCTGTTATGAGAATGGACACCGCCGTCGCTCATCAAGCCCATCAGATGCAGGGCGGTGCCGTTTTCCTTGGCGTTGTTCATGGCACCTAAGAGGGCTTCATTCTCAAAGAAATCGCAGTCCAGCGTGCTCTTGGTGATCCGGGTCAATTCCTGATAGACCACCCGGCCGGCACCGATATTGGTATGACCCACCTCGCTATTTCCCATCTGTCCGTCGGGCAACCCAACGTCCATACCGGAAGCGCCGATGGCGGTGGTGGGGCAGTTTTCCTTCAATGCATCAATATTGGGGGTCTTGGCCGTATAGATGGCATTGCCGATGATCTCGTTATTATTGCCGAAACCGTCCAGAATACAAAGAACTAAAGGTTTTTTCATCTTACTTCACTCCATGCACAACGACGGAAAAGTCCTCGGCCTTCAGAGAAGCGCCGCCGATCAAGCCGCCGTCTACGTTGGTCTTCGCCAGAAGACCCTCTGCGTTCTTGGGGTTCATGGAACCGCCGTACTGGATGGTGATCTCCTCGGCAGCCTCAGCGCCAAACATCTCGGCAACTGCGGCACGGACGAAGCCGTTGCCTTCATCCGCCTGCTCATCGGTGGCGGTCACGCCGGTACCGATCGCCCAGACGGGCTCATAAGCGATGATAACGTTCTTCAGCTCTTCAGCGGTAACGTTGGTCAGCGCCATCTTGGTCTGATACTTCAAAAGGGTCTCGGTATAGCCCAGCTCTCTCTGCTCCAGGGTCTCACCCACGCAGACGATGGGCTTCAAGCCGCCCTTCAGAGCAGCCAGGGTGCGGAGGTTGACGGTCTGGTCGGTCTCGCCGAAGTACTGACGGCGCTCACTATGGCCGATGATCACGTACTCTACGCCGCAAGCGGTCAGCATCTCTGCGGAGATCTCACCGGTATAAGCACCGCTCTCTTTAAAATGGACGTTCTCGGCACCGATCTTAATATTAGAGCCCTTAGCGGCCTCTACAGCGGCAGCGATATCCACGAAGGGAACGCAAAGCACCACTTCACACTTGGCATCTGCCACCAACGGCTTCATCTCGTTGATCAAAGCGGCGGTCTCGGCAGGGGTCTTATTCATCTTCCAGTTACCAGCGATAACATACTTTCTCATTTTATTTGCTCCTTAATTTTTCATCAATATTTAAAAGAAGAGAAAGGGCTGTTGCATTTGGATGCAGAAGTTGTTTTCTTGAACCGACGGCGTATGTCGATACTCCGAGGGGCAAAAAACGGCTTCGGCGCCAAAGGCGGCAGCCCTATTATTTTACTTATCGTTCAAAGCAGCAATACCGGGCAGTTCTTTGCCTTCCAAGAATTCAAGAGAAGCCCCGCCGCCGGTAGAAATATGGGTCATCTGATCACCGAAGCCCAAGGTGTTGACAGCTGCAGCACTATCGCCACCGCCGATAACGGTTACCGCATCGGTCTCAGCCATAGCCTTGGCAACTGCCATGGTACCCTTGGCCAGGGTGGGGTT
>JAZNVY010000084.1:0-5655 GCA_045593105.1 Eubacteriales bacterium | reverse complement strand
GGTGATCTTGGTGATGCGGTGACGCATCAGAATATTGCCCTGCAGGTCGGGACGGCGGAGATCCAGGAAGCGGTACTTCAACCGCAGTTCCTCATTGACGTTGCTATTCTCCACGATCTCGAAGGGAGGGGTCTTGGCGCGAGACCAGATCTTAACGGTGTCTGCCAAGATCTCCAGCATACCGGTCTTGAGATTTTCGTTGACTGCGCCGCCGCGCTTGGCGACCGTACCGGTCACCTCCAAAACGTACTCACTCCGGACGGTAAAGGCAATGTCAAAAGCCTCTTTATTGACCGACTCATCAAACTGCAGCTGCACCAGGCCGGTACGGTCACGCAGGTCAATAAAGATCAATCCGCCCAGGTCACGCTGGCGCTGAACCCAGCCGCAGACCGTCACCTTCTGACCGATCTGCTCAGGGGTGATATTTCCGCAATAATCTGTTCTTCTCATTTGATAAACTCCTCCAACCATTTGCTATCCAAGGCATTCAGCGCCACCTTTTCCTGGCGGCCGTCTGCCATATTCTTTACGGTGATCATGCCCTCGTCCAATTCGCTGTCGCCAATGACGGCGGTGCAGGAAACACCGATCTTATCCGCATACTTCATCTGCGCCTTCACCGAACGGCGAAGCAGGTCGTACTGCGCCTTGACGCCGTCCTCCATCAGACGGCCGGCCAATTTGACCGCCTCTTTGCAAGCCCGATCCCCCAAGGGAATCAGGAAGAGATCGCAGGCAGGCTCCTTGGGAAGCTCCACACCGGCCTGCTCCAGCACCAGCATAAACCGCTCCATACCCATGGCAAATCCGATGCCGGGCTGAGGGGCGCCGCCGAACTGCTCGGTCATACCGTCGTACCGACCGCCACCGCAGACGGTACCCTGGGCGCCGATCTGGTCGCTGACGAATTCAAAGACGGTACGGTTATAATAGTCCAGACCGCGGACGATCCGGGGATTGACCTTATAGGTAATGCCCATGGTATCCAAATACTCTTTCACAGAGGTGAAATGCGCGTCACATTCCTCGCAGAGATAATCGGTGATCAGCGGAGCATCCTTTGCCACCTCTTTGCAGATCTCACTCTTACAGTCCAGGATCCGCATGGGATTTTTCTCCAGCCGTTCCCGGCAGGTGGGGCAAAGCTTTTCCTGATCTTTTTCAAAATAGGAGATCAAAGCTTCCCGATACTTGCCGCGGCATTCCTTACAGCCGATGGAGTTCAGCTCCAGCGAGATGCCCGTCAACCCCACCTTTTTGAAGAGGCGGTAGGGCAAGGAGATCACCGTCGCGTCCGTAATGGGATCTGCCGCGCCGAAAAGCTCGATACCAAACTGGTGGAATTCCCGCAACCGCCCTTTCTGGGGCTTCTCGTAACGGAAGCATTGGATCAAATAATAAA
This sequence comes from Eubacteriales bacterium, assembly GCA_045593105.1. Taxonomy (GTDB): domain Bacteria; phylum Bacillota; class Clostridia; order Oscillospirales; family QAKW01; genus QAKW01. The sequence goes on along the minus strand of JAZNVY010000084.1, from coordinate 4,250 downwards.
GTTTGGTGGGCAGGGCTTCATTAAAGAGACCGTTCTCCACGAACGCCCGGACGATGCCGGCGGTTCCCTCGGGACGGAGCGTCACAGAGCGGCCACCCTTATCCTCAAAGGTATACATCTCTTTAGTGACCACGTCGGTGGTCTCTCCCACGCCGCGCACGAACACTTCGGTATGCTCGAATACGGGGGTACGGATCTCCTTGAATCCATACTGAGCGCAAAGCTCCCGGATGATATTTTCCACCTGCAGCCAGCGGCCGGAGTCGCGGGGCAGGATATCTTGCGTGCCTTTCGGGGCAGAAATCTGAGCCATTTTAATTTTTTTCTCCTTTTTTGTTGTCTTTATACACATAGCAAATCCCCGCTCATCATGGAGCAGGGATATAACTTTTTATTGCTTGCTGATCTCGCGCCAATCAAGATCGCCGCGCTCCAGCGCCATGATAATGACCTCGGCGGTGGCAATATTCGTCGCGACCGGGACGTTATGCACGTCGCAGAGCCGGAGGATATTGAGCTCCTCCCGTTCCCGGGTCGTCGGCGTCAGGGAGTCCCTGAAAAAGAGCAGGACGTCCACCTCACCGTAGGAGATGCGCGCCGCGATCTGATCCTCGCCGCCATGGGGGCCGCTGAGGACTTTATTGATCTCCAGACCGGTGGCATCGGCAATCAGATTACCGGTGGTCGCAGTGGCACAAAGGTTATGCTTTGCTAAAATGCCGGCGTATGCAATACAAAATTGCACCATCAGTTCTTTTTTCTTTTCATGGGCGATCAATGCGATCTTCATCTTTTTCTATCCTCCTAATCTATTTCTTTTTTCTCCAGAACGGTGCCAGGGGAATATCCGCACCCTCCAACCGTCCTGCTATATTCTTAAATGCTGCCGCCGTCACCGATTTTTCCTGAGGCAGGATCCCACCGCTATTGGCGGAGATCACCACCGCATCATCGTGGGGCACCAGCCCCAGAAGCGGCAAGGAAACGGCGTCCATGACCTGATCCACGTTCTGCAGATATCCTTTCCGGATCATCTGCTTACGTACTTTATTGATCACCAGCTCCGTACGGATCGGGCGAATTCCGGCGATAATAGCAGCCGTCCGACCGGCATCTCGAACCGCCGTCAGATCCGGAGTGGACACCACGATACACCGCTGGGCACAATGGATCACATCCCGAAATCCTTCCCCCACGCCGGCAGGGGCGTCGATCAATACGTATTCATAATGATCCGCCAGCCATCGGCAGAGCCGGCGCAGTGCACTGCGATCAATTTTTGCGGTATAGTCCTCCACGCCGGGGATAAAATGCAGGGACGGGAACACGTCGTGAACGGCGATGGCCTGCCCCACCGGGCATCTTCCCTCCAGAATATCCAAAAGATCGTAAGGAGCCTTACTTTCCAGCCCCAAAAGAATATCTAAATTGCGCAGACCCATATCGCCGTCAATCGCGACTACAGAGTGGCCGGCCATTGCCAGCGCGAACGCCAAATTGGCGCAAAGGGTCGTCTTCCCCACGCCGCCTTTACCGGAAACGATACTGATGACAGTCCCCATGCTGCGCTCCTTTCAACAATAAATGATAAATTATTATAACATAACTTTTATTATTAGTAAAGTATTTTTTTATAAAGATGAACAAAACTCCACTTTCCGTGGCAGATGGGCCGGATTCATCTCTTTCCGGCAGTAGGCCGCCAATCTTCTGCCCCAGGCAGTAGCCGGTCTTTTCCGATCCGGCAGGATCTGCAGCCGAAGCCCGGCGTCATCCGCCAGGCAGCGGCATTTTTCGATGCCGGAAAGACCGGAGATCACCTGTTCCATATCCGCCAAGCGGACGCCATAGTCCTTGATGGGGAATACTCCCGCTTTTTGCATCTTCAGCGTCACCGGCGAAGAGAGCAATACGCCTCTGCCCCCTACCTTTGAAAAGGCACGACCGGCGAATTTCTCCATCAGCGGCGTCAAGGCTTTTCCGACCTGATATCCGCCCTGCAGGTTTCTCCATCCTTCGCCGAAGAACTCCGTTTTCTGCCGGAACTCCCAGAAAAATTCCTCGGTTGCCACCAGGAAATCCGGCATTTCTTTTTTCAAAAGTTCATAGGGCTCGCCGACGCTCCACAGTACCGTCTTACCGCTGGCAAGCGCGCCATGCGCCGCCAAAAAACCGCCCTCAGAGGCAAAGGAATTCTCAATATACACCGTCCGGACGTGCTCCTTGCGATGCCAAAACGCTTGAGAAACGACCGCCAATTCTTCCGGCAGATAGGTGATAAACTCCGGCGCCAGAAAACTGCTGGTTCCGCCGATGGCCACCGCGTCCTGGGCGCCATCCCCAAAGGGAGTATCCAGCGCATTATAGCGGTTCTCCGCCATCATCTCTTCCAAAAAAGAGCCCTCCGCCTCTTCCGTCCGCTTTTCCAGCGCCCGGTAGATACGGCGATCCCGGCGCTTCATATCACGCTCCGGGCGGCAGAGCACCACCTGATTGGGAGGCAGGGGTGCCCCCTCTCTGCAATAGGCTTCATAGCGACCTTCCGTCGTGATCAAAAGCTTGCTTTCCGCCGCTTCCATCTGCCGGCGCATCTCACGCGGCGTATCCTTCGGGTGGATCAAAACACCGATGGCGCCCAGCCGGGAAAGACCATAAAAGCTTGCTAAAAGATCCGGACAGTTGGGCAGGCACAGGCAGACCCGACTGCCGGGGGTGATCCCCATCTGACAAAAAGTATTATAAGCATACTCTACCCGATCGAGGAGTGCGCCGAAGGAAATGCACTTTCCGCCATAGATCAGCGCGAGATCATATTTCTTTCGATAGGCACTGATCCGGAAGTCCCGGTAGGCCGAATTGCGTTCTGCTCGTTCCATAAAAGCCCCTTTATCAAGCAAGAAAAAGAGTGGCCGACGGTCACTCTTTTTTCTTTAAAATCAATCATCCTTCTCCGTCTTGGCAGGATCGTTGGAAACGGTCTCATCCACCAAGGCGCAGGAATTATAAAGATAGTTGGTCACAGTGGTTTCCGCATCGTTGATGGTCATGATCTCCTCCACCTTTTGCATCGTGATGGAAAGCCGCTTTGCAAACTTGGTAGGATCCTCGGTGGCGTCCTCTTCACTGAGTCCGTCTTGATAATAGCAGTCCACCGTCAGCGTATAGAGCTGGGTCTCTTCATCGAATTTTACGTCAATGACCTTCGGCACCATATAGGTCTCGTTCATGACATCACTCTCTACCCGATAGCAGCCGCTCAATGAATCATAGTCAAAGGACGCACTGACCTCCACGTCGTGATGGGTGATCTTACCGGGATAATCAAAGCTATAGAGGGCATATTTTTCCACGTCCGACTTCGGTACCAAGAAGCTGCCGTCCTCTTTCATATGGTAGACGCCCTGGCCGTTGACCTTAATGGCCTGCCAAATACCAAAGGAGACGAAATAATCGGTATTCAGCCCCAAGGGATTGGTAAAGCCGGGAAAATCCTGGCGGACGAAATTAGAGATGTACAGCTCAAAATACTCTTTTGAACCCTCTTCCAAGCCGGCGGCACGGACTTCATCGTAGGCCGAGCCCTCCCAGATCAGATCCGGATCTACGTTATCCAGATAAATATCTGCCGGCTTGAACATATGGTAGACGCGGTTAATGCCCAAGCCTACCAAGAAAACACAAAACGACAAAAATGCCAGCCCGATAAAAAAGGTCAGCAGCTTATGCCCGTATTTACGAAAAAAGACAGCGATCTTATTCATGCATCTCTCTCCAAAGTCAAAAATATTACATCTTATTCTACCTTTTTTTTCGCCTTTCGTCAAGTTGCGGTTGAAATATTCTTAAATTTTTAATATAATTAGTCTATAAAATTATGAAAAAGGACGAATCAACATGGAGATTTTAGCCCCTGCCGGGGATTTTGAGGCCGCCAAAAGTGCGGTTCATAACGGAGCAGACGCCATCTACGTAGGCGGCCGGATCCTCAATGCACGCCGGGCGTCAAAAGGCTTTGACGGCGAGGAACTCCGGGAATTGGTGCGGTATTGCAGACTGCGAAAGGTCAAGGTCTACGTGACGGTCAATACCCTCACCCGGGAGGACGAGCTTTCCGACCTTTTGGAGCTTGCAAAAGAGATCGCCGAAGCCGGTGCCGACGGCGTCATCGTCTCGGATCTCGGGGTCGCCCGGGTGCTTCGAGCGGTCTGCCCCACTCTACCGCTCCACGCCTCTACGCAAATGAATATCCA
>JAZNVY010000083.1:0-7258 GCA_045593105.1 Eubacteriales bacterium | reverse complement strand
CTTCCTAAGACCGCTTGGCCTCCGACTTCGGCATCGTCTTCACCACGACCTTGGGCACGATCTCACCGCAGATCAGAACGATCACGGTCATCACGATGGTGGCGATCCAGGCATTGGAAGAACCCAACAGGCTGATGACGATTACGGTTGCCACCGACTCCGAGGCAATATTCACCAGATTATTGCCGATCAGGATGGTGGCCAGGGCGCTTTCATAATTATTATAGATCTTCAGCGCCAGCTTGGCAGCCATAGTTTTCTTTTCCTCCGCGGCGTGGCGCAAGCGCACTTCGCCGGAGGAGGCAAACGCGATCTCAGAGGCTGAGAAGAATGCCGAACAGATCAGGCAGATCACGATAATAATAAAATTACCCATCAACCTCACCTCCGATCAACTCTTCCTCATCGTAGATCTCGCCCACCAGCTCTTCCAGGATATCCTCTACGGTGATGATACCCAGGATGCTATCCTCTGCGCGGACGTAAGCAATATGAGTACGCTCCGCAGAAAGGGTGGTCAGAAGGTCGTCCACCGGGGTCTTATCGTCGATAAAGACCGGGCTGGCCATCACTTCTTTTACAGAGATCTCCGCATCCTTCAGATAACGCTTGAGATAGGAACGCATACTGAGGGTGCCGACTACCTTGCCGCTTTCATCCACCACCGGCAGTCTGGAATATGTACAACCCTGAATTAGGGGAACGACCACTTCGGCAGGGTCATTTTCTTTTACTTTGACTACGTCGAACCACGGAGTCATAACGTCCTTAACGGTAGACTCGGAAAATTCGATGGCGTTTTGCACCAGTTCCTCGGTCTCCTTATCAATATCATTTTCTTCCACGTAGGTTTCGATGATATCGTAAAGCTCATCCTCGGTCACAGTCGGCGTCTCGCCGGCTTTTTTCTTAAAGGGTGCACTGACCAGCTTGCTGATTAAAGAAAACATCGCACTGACCGGAGTCAGAACCTTCATCAAAAAGATCAGCGGACCGCAGGCAAAACGGGCAAAATTCTCGTTGCACGCCTTGGCAAAAGCCTTGGGGATCATTTCGCCGACGTAAAACACCACGACCGTCGAAATGATGGTAGATACCGTCACCGCATAGTCGGGCATCGCCTCCACGCTGCTAAACAGCGAGTAGGTGAACACCGTGGCCAGGGTCGCCACGCCGGCGTGGGTCACGTTGTTCCCGATCAAGAGGGTGGTCAGCGCCTTATCAAAGTGATCCAACACGTAAAGGATTCGCTTTGCTTTGCGGTCTCCATCCTCCGCCCGATTACTCACCCGGATACGATTGACCGAAGCCAACGCGATCTCGGTACCGGCAAAATAACCGGCCAACAGCAAAAGAACTAAAATGGCAATTAAATATTGCGCCGGACTGTCGTCCATTCAAAAACCAACTCCTTTTAGGACATAATTATTTAGTATAATATATCATACATCCGTACTATTTTCAATAGATTTTGAAAAATAACTGCCGCCACGCGTGCGTGACGGCAGTTTGATCGAATTATTTTAAGGAATTAACCAGTTCCAAAGAGCCGTCAATAACCTTTTCGGCAGTGCCCTTGACGAACCGGGCGGTACGGACTTCATAGCCACCCTCATCAAAACACTCGCTCATGGGGAAGTAGCCCTCATAGCCGTTGGAACAGCAGGACGGCATGGTCAAGGTAAACTTGGAGCCGGCCTTGATGGCCTTACCGATCTCGGTGAAGGGCTCGCCGGGCAGACCTGCCACCACCCAATCGCCAACCGAAAGGGCGGTCAAATACAGTTCCTTTTCGGGCGGCATGGGCTCCAGTCCCATGATCCGCTTGGCTTCCACATAATCGGTGACCACCGTCAGATTTTTAGCAAACTCCTTAGCGGCAGCGGCGCCTTCCTCTAAAAAGACTTTATAAAGCTTTGCCGCATCCTCCATCTGCTCGGGACGCCCCTTATTGAGCGTGACGAAGATATTCTTTTGCCCGAAGTTGATGGGGCCGATGGGCAGTTCTTCCAAAAGATCCCGTTTCGCCGCTACGGAGGCGGCGATCTTCACGCCCATGTATCGGGACCATTTATAACCGCCGCAGATCTCCTTAGGCAGGCTGGTATCAATATGATTGCTGTCACCTTGGGCGCCGTTGATATAGACGCAAAGGGAATTATCCACCAGCTTCTCATAGGTTCTGCGGACAAAGCCGGGATAATCGGCCGATATCTTGCATCCGCCGATGACGTCGGGATGCACCTGGAAGTTCACAATCCCGATCTCCTTGGCGCCCTCACGCTCGATGACCAAAAGCTGGGACTGGGTATCGGGAGGAGAAACCGGCTCCACGATATCGGGATTCTGACGGCCGGGATTGGTCTTGATAGAGCCATCCTTCATGCGGTAACGACGGACAAAGGAAACACCCTCCACAACACCGCGGGTATAGCCCATATAGGTAACCGGCTTCAGATCCTGCATGGCCAGTTCTGCCACGTCTGCAATTCGCGTCACCATCCATTCCACGTGCTCATGGTTAAAGCTAAAGCCTAAATTATCCATCGTACGGGGCCCCAGGTGGGTATGGGTACATTCGATGAATACACCTTCGGTGACGGTACCGACCCGCTCAGCAACCGCTTTCCGGAAGCGGAGCATCAACGGCTGTGCCGTACCCAGATCATCCAGACTAATGAGGAGCGCTTTCTTTTCCCCATCGTCAAAAGCGATGGCGGTTACCATCAAGGGGTCCAGCACACCGTCTGCCGGACGTTCAAAAAAGTAACCGTCCAGAAGCGTTCCCAAAGGGGGTGTAATATCAATTCTTGCAAATCCGGCTTGAAGTTTCATTATTTTATTCCCTTTCTTATTTCAAAGAATTTACCAATGCAATGGAATTATCAATAATCGTTTCAGCGATTCCTTTCTTGAAGCGCGAAATCGCTACTTCATAGCCTCCTTGTTCAAAGCAATCGGCAGAAGGAAAATATCCCTCCCCTCCATTTGCCAAGCAAGAAGGCATCGTCAGTGCAAACTGCGAACCTCTTTTAATGGCCTTACCGATCTCGGTAAAGGGTTCGCCGGGAATGCCGGCCACTGCCCAATCCCCCACGGAAAGAGCAGTCAGATGAAGATCCATTTTATCGGGCAGAACGGACATATTCACGATCCGGATGGCCTCCTGATAACAACTGACCGTCTCGAATTTTCCATCATAGGTTCGTGCCACATCTTTTCCCTGCTCATCAAAAATTTTTTTGAGAGCGACGGCATCCGCCATCTGCTCGGGTCTGCCTTTGTTGAGCGTTACAGAGATATTTTTCTGCCCAAAATTGATGGAGCCGATGGGCAACTCTTCCAAAAGATCACGTTTGGCAGCCACCGATGCGGCAATCTTGGTTCCCATGAACCGAGACCATTTATAACCGCCATTGATGTCTTTGGGCAGAGAGGTATCAATATGATTGCTGTCTCCTTGGGCACCGTTGATATAGACGCAAAGGGAGTTCTCCACCAGCTTCTCATAGGTACTGCGGACAAAGCCGGGATAATCGGCGGAGATTTTGCAACCGCCGATAACGTCCGGATGCACCTGGAAATTGACGATGCCAATCTCCTTGGCGCCCTCACGCTCGATGACCAAAAGCTGAGACTGGGTATCCGGCTCGGAAACGGGACCTACGATATTGGGATTGAGCCGCCCGGGATTGGTCTTGATGGAACCGTCCTTCATGCGATAACGGCGGATAAAGGACACGCCCTCCACGGTACCGCGGGTATAGCCCATATACGTAACCGGCTTCACGTCTTGCATCGACAATTCCGCCAAATCGGTCAGCCGAACCACCAGCCAATCCACATAAGAGGGATCCTTCATATTACCATAGTTATCCATGGTGTGTGGCCCTTGGTGGATATGGGTACAATGAACAAAAACACCCTCCGGTGCCGTTCCGATCCGCCGGGCGACCTCCCCACGGATGCGGTCTTGCAAGCATTGAGGCATTCCGCAGAGATCCACGCTCATGAGGACAGCTTTCTTTTCCTCATCCTCAAAAGCAATGGCGGTTGCCAGGAGGGGATCCAAAATCCCATCCGCCGGACGCTCGACATAATACCCCTGCAACAAGGAGTCCAAAGGCGGCGTAATATCAATCCGTGCAAATCCGGCTTGAAGTTTCATTATCTTATTTCCTTTCTCATTTCAGGGTATTGATCAACTCGATCGAAGTGTCGGTCAGGGCTTCTGCGGTACCTTCCTCATACTTAGCGACACGCAGCTCATAGCCATCCTCATGATAGTCCTCAGCCATGGGATAATAGCCTTCTGCGCCGTTTGCGATGCAAAGGGGCATGGTGAGGGTAAAGGGGGAGCGTGCCTTGGTGTTCCGCCCTACGTCGACGAAGGCCTCACCGGGAAATCCGGCAAACACCGCATCCCCCACCGCGATGGCGGAAAGATGCAGGGTCTTTTGACTCTCGCCGTCCCAACGCGCCAATCTGCCTGCCTCGGGGACGGTCATATCCCAGCCCTTTTCCTTGATGTAGGCTATGGCGTCATCCCTGCCACTCTCTTTAAAGATCTTCCAGACCTCGGTGGCTTGAGCGCGGCTCTCGGGGGTGCCGGTACGAATCCCGACGATCACGTCCTTGATGCCGTAAGCGATCTCATCCCCGGGCAGTTCCTCCGCCAGCTCATATTTAGAGATCACCGAAGCCGCAATGGAAATGCCGGCATATCTTGCCCATTTATAGCCTTGATTCTTCTCTTTTGGCAGACGGACGTCGATATGGTTGATATTGCCCTGGGTGCCGTTGATATAGACGCACCGGGAATTTTCGATCAGTTTTTCATAAGTCGTACGGACGAAATGGGGGAAATCCGCCGAAATGGTATTACCGCCGATCATATCGGGGTGCACCTGGAAATTGACGATGCCGATCTCCGGCGCCTTCTCGCGCTTCAAAATCAGAAGCTGAGATTGCTCGTCGGCGGTGCCGATGGGTGCCACGATATCGGGATTCAAGCGACCGGGATTGGTGGCGGCGGTGCCGTCCTTCATCCGGTAGCGGCGCACGAAAGCTACGTCTACCACTCTGCCCCGGGTATATTTCTTCTCCGTCACAGGATGGAGATCCTGCGCCGCCAGCTGCACCAAATCGCAGATATAGGTCTTAAGCTTCGCAATGTATTCCACTGCCTCACCGGTGCCGGTCTTGGGTCCCAGATGGGTATGACAGCAATGGATGATGATGGCCTCGGGATCGGTGCCCAGCTTTTCGGCGGCCGCCTCCCGAATGGGATCCAGGAACTTCTGACCGCAGCCGATCAGATCCAAAGAAACCAATGCGGCACGCTTCCCTGCGTTATCAAACACTACCGCGGTGGCTAGGAGGGGATCCAGAATACCGTCTGCCAACCGCACGCGGTAATAACCCTGCAGGGAGGTGCCCAAGGGCGGCGTAATGTCAATTCTTGCAAATCCGGCTTGAAGCATGGTGATTTTTCTCCTTTTAATATTTCATTTTTAAAAATTATACCATAACGCAAAGTGTTTTGGTATAATTGTCCATCATTTTCGGTTGCCTGCCGTGCAGGCGAGAAAATTGGACATCATATAATATCCACAATACCAGGAAACGGCGATACCATAGATGCTTTATGTGGATATTATACCATATAATTCAAAAGAATACTATAATAAAATCGAGATTCTATTGTATAAAAGATAGATTTTTAAAATTTAAAATCAAATAACCCTTACCCCCAATTCTTTTGGGGTAAGGGCTGTTTTTTTATTAATCGTGACGGGTATCGTCGGTAAAGCATTCGCAAAACCGAGCAGAAAAGGAGGGCGCTGTCCCTGCCGCATAAAGATGGGAAATATCGCCGATTCCGCAGACACGAATGGAAGCAATCCCCTCTCTCCGTTCTTCCGTATGCATGATCGTCAACCCGGAGGGAAGCACCACCGAATTCTGCCAAAAAGTATAGGGTGAGCAGTTCATAATATGGGAGAGCAACACCGATTCCACTCCGTAATGGCAGACCAGCAAAACGGTATCGTGGTTGGGCGCCACCGCTTTATAGTTGACCCCCTCGCGGACGTAACCGTGCTTTGCCATCATGCCGTCGAACTCCCGGCAGACCTCTTGGTAAAATTCATACACCCGACTGTTTTTGATCAGGTCGTTCTGATACCAAAGCTCCCGATTATAAAGATCCTCATTTTCTGCCATGAACTGCGGAAGCTGATCCCAGGGTGCATTTTCGGTATGCGGATACATCGGCGCATCGACCTTTGCATAGTCAAACTCCCGAAGCCATTCGCAATACTCCGCTTGCAGCCCCAATTTCTCCAGAGTGGGGGCGGCAGTCATTCTTGCCCGACCGTAAATAGAGCAATAGACCTTGGATATATTTTCCTTCACCAATCGATGAGATAATAATTCCGCTTCTCTTTTCCCCACCTCAGTCAGCCCGTCTACCGCATAATCCGGATCGGCATGGCGTGCGATCAAAATCCTCATTTTTTCATTACCTCGTTATAGACTTCATTTTTCGCCACGCCCCGGTCGGTGGCGGCGGCTTTGATGGCATCCTTTTTGGTCATGCCGGTCTGGACGTAATAGTCCACGTGAGCGGCAACCGACAGCTTTTGCCAAAAGGCCTCCTCCTGCTTTTCCTCGGCGGCGCCCTCCAATACAAGGACGTACTCTCCCCGCGGATCTTTTTCCGCGTAGTACGCGATCATCTCCGAAAGGGTGCCGCGCTGCACCTCTTCATGCAGCTTGGTCAATTCCCGGCAGAGCGCCACCCGGCGGTCACCGAAATATTCTAAAAGATCCGCTAAGGTATTGCGGAGTTTTTGAGGCGCCTCATAAAAGATCAGCGTTTCCTTGGTGTATTTTAAGCCCTCCAAATGCTCCCGACGGCTTTTCTTCGCCGTGGAGAGAAAGCCCTGGAAGGAGAAACGCCCGGTAGGAAGTCCCGAAAGCACCAAAGCGCTGATCAAGGCGCAGGGGCCGGGTACCACCGATACCGTATAACCCTCCTCGGTCAGCAGCTTGACCAGATCCTCGCCGGGATCGCTGATACCGGGCATTCCGGCATCGGTCACCAAGGCGCAGATCTTGCCCTCCTGAATACGGGAGAGGATCTCCATACCACGCTCCCGTTTATTGTGTTCAAAATAACTGATGAGGGGCTTTTTGATCCCCATATAGTTTAATAATTTGAGGGTATTCCGCGTGTCCTCGGCGGCAATGAAAT
>JAZNVY010000082.1:0-2676 GCA_045593105.1 Eubacteriales bacterium | reverse complement strand
TTTACTGCCACCATATTTTAATGTTGTATCTCCAGCAACATATATTAATCCATCATTTATATGATTGGCATCATCCCAAACTATAAAATCTCCTGAAACATATAATTGCTTTTCGTTTGAGCTTTCTCCTAAAACAGTTGCGTTCCCATTGATGAAAATGTTTCCTTTTGCATCAAGAGTAGAGCTGACATCTCCATCCACTGTTAGCGATTCATCTTCCGGAACAATTAAAGTGCCTCCGGATATGTTGGCACTAAATTCATCATCAATAGTATATATATAGCCATTTTCAATTGTGTCCGATCCACTACTCAAAGTAGTATCACCAGTTAAAGTCCACGTACCAAAATCAGTAATTATTCTATTTTCAACAGATATGCTTTTTGCAAAACTCTTTGCCGATTCGACCCATTCGTTGTAAAAAACAACTCCTGAATACATATCGGTTATAGTTTTCAGTATGTCGGCGTTGGTTGAAAGTTTCAATTTATCCGATGCCTCTAAAGCCGCATTTGTCGCAGCTGAATAAGCAGTTGCCAAAGCCTCTACATCATAAATATCTTCTGTTTTAAACTGTGTATTAAAGACTGCCACTTTGTTTTTAAGCAATGTATGCAGATTAACCGCATACTCACTTAATACCATTTGCTTAGTTAGGTCATCAATATCAGGTACATCGAAAATACAATCAAAAACGATCCAAGAGGCAACTTTGGTGATAGCACCAATCAATGCATATGTGCCTGCTTGATCGCCTAAGACAGTACCGGTTATCTTTTCAACAACTTTATCAGCAATTTCATTAAGAATCTTATCTGTTAAGTACTGATCTAAGAAATAACTGACAAAACCATTTTTAAGTTGATTTTTGAGACGATACATTCCATCATAGAGCATCGTTCCGGAAGATGTACTGCTCAATATTTCATCAATGAGCTCCATACGAAAATCTTCCATCATAATGCCTGTTGCAATGGTTTTTGCTGCCGTAAGAATATCTGCGCCTTTTGACAATCTGCCGGTAATCGTTGAAATTTGGGGAAGAACAACTTCTTGCAAGGTGATCAACGTTGTTTGATTAATGGATACCAGAACGCCGCTATCGCTTATTGCGGCAAACATAGCCGTAAACACTTCAGCTTCGGTCATGATGGAAACATCATAGTTTTTTTCAAAAGTGTCATACACCTTTAAAATATCATTGATCTTTTTGACCCATTTCAGTTCTGTTCCATATGCTTTTGCAATTTCTGAACCGCCGGTCAATTTGGTGGCAAAATCAACGTTCGCTGCATCCAAGGCTTTCTCATATGTAAAAGTGGTGAGGCCGGTTGCATCTGTAATCATTTTTGCCCACTCTTTTAAGTTGGTTGCCATCGCCAATGAGTTTTTGATATTAGTCCATGTAAAATTCGGACTATCCATATAATCTTTATAAACCTTATCAAGTATCATTTGCGTATAGTCATAATGATCCTTTAAATAGGGCGCATTAGCTAAATAGTATGAATATCCATAGAACAAATCCGAGTAATAGATATACTCTTCCTCAGCTTCTGTTGAAGCAGTTGTAGTTTCTGCAAAAACCGTTAATGGCAAAGAAGTAAGTAATAATGCGAGAGTAAGCAAAACTGCTACACTACTTTTGAACGATATTTTAAACATACTATCAATCCTCCTGCTCTTCTAAAACTTGACGGTTCAATGTTTCACAAAATGTTTTAGAGGTGAATCTTTTTTCCTCTTTTCTAACAAAAGCTATACTTAATTTAGTAATGATTACTACATTAACATAAACCGTACTTCTTTTCCACAGATTATAGCATATATCAATTTTCTTGGCAACCCACTTTTTTTAACCAACCTCTTGTATTTTAAAAAATCAAGTATTATAATACTTCCATAAAATATTAAAAGGAGGCGGCTTTCATGCCCTACCGTAAAATTTTAACCATCCAAGATATTTCCTGCGTCGGCCAATGTTCGCTGACCGTGGCGTTGCCCATTCTCTCGGCCTGCGGCATGGAGACCTGTATTCTGCCTTCAGCCGTTCTCTCCACCCATACCGCCGGATTTACCGGCTTCACCGTCCGGGATCTGGCGGAGGATATTCCTGCCATTCACCAGCATTGGCAGAAGGAGGGCATCCGCTTTGACGCGGTCTATACCGGCTATCTGGGGAGCATTGAGCAGATCGACGACGTAAAAGCCATCATGGACACCATGCTGACCGAGGATGGCGTGCGGATCGTGGATCCGGCCATGGGCGATAACGGCAAGCTTTACCCGGCCTTTGACCTGAACTATGCCAACGCCATGAAACGGCTGTGCTTTTCTGCCGACATCATTCTCCCCAATATCACCGAAGCCTGCTACCTCACCGGCATCGCATATAAGGAAACCTACGACCGCGCCTATATCGACAGTATTTTAAAGGCGCTGACCGAAAATGGCGCCAAGACCATCGTGCTGACCGGCGTTTCCTATGCAGAAGGAAGAACCGGCGTGGTCGTCTTTGAAAAGGGCGTCTATTCCTATTACGAGCATTATAAATTCCCCAAGGGAAGCCACGGCACCGGCGACGTTTACGCCTCCGCCTTCACCGGCGCGTATCTGAACGGCAAAACCGCACCAGAGGCCGCCAAGATCGCCGCCGACTATACCCTCAAATGTATC
>JAZNVY010000081.1:0-12121 GCA_045593105.1 Eubacteriales bacterium | reverse complement strand
TTTTGATGATATACAATGCTTCGCATTGATTTGTTCGTAAATCTATGCTATAATCATCACAAAGGAAGTGTTATCATGCCAAAGAATTATTTGCTTGTTTATTCAGAACAATTAGCAACTGATATAGAATTACTCTCTCAAACTATTAAAGCACCGTCAAACTCACTTTTTCAAATTCGCAAAAGTTCAAGTAGTGTTTATGCGAATATCCGTGAAGCCAACTACGGACAGAGTAGGGCAGATATGCTTTCTAAATTTGAAATTGCACTAAAAGAATGTAGTGAAACGGAAGGTTGGTTGCAACTTCTATTTAATACAAACGCTATTGATGAAGATACGTATAAAACGAATAGAAACCTTTGTGGCCGTATAAGACGAATCTTGATTTCTAGTTGTAAAACTTTAAAAGAAAAAATGTAGCATTGCAGAAATTTTCCTTATTTTTGACAAAATGAATTTTTTGTGCTAAAATTATTTTGAGGTGGAATATTATGGAATTTATCAAGTTTGTTGAACAGATACCTAATATAACAATAGCTAAAAGAATAGCATCGGCTTATGTTGCTGATTATAGACGGTTAGAGTTAGATGAAATTAAAGAATTTCTAATTAAAACCGCAAAACAATATACATCTTACGAAAACATATCTAACCGTTTGGAAGAATTGAAGCTTGATGGTAATAGGGCAGTAAGAATAATTGCCCCTATTTTGTTGCGAGATTATTTACTTGATCAAGATGATTTTATTTCTTCTTGCAAAGAAACGGATTCAGCGATACTTAATTATGAGAAGACAATTATTGATGAATCTAATAACTTTGATATAGGTAAAATCTCGAAAGATTTAGCTTTGTTTAAGCATATGCTTGATACTGCTTGGGCACTTAATGATGATATTTCAATTGATGAAAAGAATTTATTGGAGTCCTTAAGAAAGTATCTCTCAATTACTATTAGAGAGCAACAAATTTTGGAAGCTAAATCCGGTAGATTTCCAAATCTTGAGAATGTGCTACATACATTTGATGATATTGATTCTGCAAGAAAAATATTGCAATCCAAAGGTTTGCTTGTGTGTGTAAAAAATTCAGATGGTGTTCTGTGCGATATGATACCTGATGATGTAGCGTGCGAAATTCGCAAATATTATAATATTGAAATTCGCTCTTATGGGTATGAAAAGTTAGTTGAATATGTTGTCAAGAAAACTAAAAAACAGTATCTTATTGATATAGTGTCAAAAGCAAGTAAGCATTATGAGAAAGCAAATATTGAAATATCAAACAACCCTACTGTTAATGAATTAAAGGCTATTATCTTGAAATCAATACAGCCTTCTAATTTGATTGGTGGTTTTTCTGCATATGATGGAATGAATGTAGAAGAACTTTCTGCTTGGTGTGGAGATTTAGGTTTAAGTGTATCTGGTGCAAAAAAGGCTTTGATCGAAAGAATATTAGAATATTATGATTCAATACGCCGTATTGAACTAAAGACAGAAGATACAAGAGAAAAATATGTTTCTGTGTACAGTGAGTTGGCAAGACGGGATTTGAAATTCTTGCGTTCGAATAATGTTATAGAAAAAGATTTACAATGTGAGCATTATTTTGAAGATGCTACTAATTATATATTTGAAAAGATGTTAATGAACAAGCCGTTGACATTGACTGGAGCGGAACATCCCGATGGCAAATTATCCTTCAAAGACAAATACATAATGTGGGATAATAAATCAAAAGAAACCCCCGTTAATCTTAAAGACCATATTCAGCAGTTTGATAGGTACATTAAAACATCTGATAAAGATGTTGTGGTATTTATGGTAATTGCCCCTGACTTCACGGCTCAAAGTGTGCAGGAATGTGTCGATTATTCCTTGAATAATGACACACAAATACTGCTTATAACTGCTGAAGAATTAAAAACTGTTGCAGAATTATGGAATAAAAAGCACAACGGCGAAATATTTAATTTGGGTTACTTTAAGCAGAATGGAAGATTTGATATAAAACTATTAAATTTGTAATACTACAATGAAATCTACGGTTTTTCAGGCACATTTCATTCGTATCATTAAGTTCAAACTACACAAAAACTCCTTGAGATTTCTCAAGGAGTTTTTTTAATTAAATCCGGATTCGTTGGGGTGGGGATGGATTACATTAAAACTTGCGCCCCTGATACATTTATGTTATAATTTAAAAAGGTGGTGATTGAATGAAGAAACGGATATATTACTTGGATTTTCTGCGTAGCTTTGCGATCGTGATGGTGCTTATTCTTCATAGTATAAGCGGTTATATCGTACAGCCCGGTCTATTTGAAACGAAATCCTGGTACGGATATCTTTTTTTAAATGCTTTTGCACGCACGGGAGTTCCACTCTTTTTTATGCTGAGCGGATGTCTCTTGCTGTCTTCCGCTAAAACAGAAAATATCAAGGCATTCTATAAAAAGAGCTTGATACATATTGGCATCCCGCTTGTGGCTTGGAATGTGATATATTTCATTATTAATGGGATCAAAGGTCATAACCATTTTGATGTCAGAGTCTTACTCTCCGACTTTATAAATTGTGGTTCAGAATATCATTTATGGTATTTATATACATTGATTGGGATTTATTTACTTGCTCCTTTCTTAAAAATACTCGTCAATCATTGCAGTGAAAAACAATTGATTTTACTTTTGTTTTTAATGATGCTGTGTCCCACAATACGCCCCTTTATCAATTTGATCACCCCGATGTATATCTACCTCTTTGAACCATTATTTAATGGCTATATAACCTGCTTTCTCATGGGATATATTCTTTCTAAGATGAAATGTAATTATAAAACCGTGATTGGGTTTGCAATTGCCGGCGTTTTGGGTTTGGGCGGTTCGGTCGTTTTAAATCATCTTCATTCCTCAAGCGAAGCCATTGATTTAGTGGTCAATTACGGCTATAGTCTTTGGCATTACGCTTTAGCGGCAGCTATATTCGTTTGTGCCCGATTTGCCTTCGAAAAAAAGACTTCATCCGGCAGAATTGCTTCGATGCTATCAAAATATAGCTTTGGGATCTATTTGGTCCACGTGGCGGTAATCGACTTGGTTGAGCAATTCATCATGATCGATGCATCACCGATGGTCTCCTCCATATACATATTTGCGATAACCCTAATCGGTTCGCTACTGATATCTATCGTTCTTAATAAGATTAAATATGTAAAGAAGATCGTCTCGTAATAAAAGGAGAAATAAAATGAAAACAGTTGCGGATTTATATGTGTTAGAAAGTAGCGGCGATTTCACCGATCGCAGTGCGGATATTGAAAAGCTTCTTACTGAAAAGGGTGCTTGCGTCCTGGGTAGCGGCCTATTTTATGTAAGTGGCGTGAAAATGCCGGATCATAGCACGCTGATGGGGCTGGGAGAGTGCAGTGAAGTGATCCTGCTGGAGGAAGTGGAGTCCGGCTCTGCGATTTCGATGGGTTCGCGATGCTGCATTAAGAATTTGGCGGTAAAGGGCGCAAAGGAGGATCTTGAACGTCCGACCGAAATGGGGAACCGCCATGGCATCTCTTTTGCGGGGACGGCAACGTCAAAGGATTGGTCCGGTCAGAATCGTAATTGCATCATTGAATCCTGCCAGATCCGCTCTTTTAGCGGCGGCGGTATTACCTGCGTGGGTACCGGCTATTCAGTGGGATGCTCCGTTACGGCGACAAATTGTCATATCAACTATTGCGGAGCCGGAATTAATATCAGCCATTTTAGTGAGTTTCACCGCTTTACTAATATGTATTGCTGCCATAATTTTTATGGGTGTATCAATAACGGCGGTAATAACGTGTTTGTTAACTGTGTGTTTGATGCTAATACTACGGGGTATATGATTGATAATTCTGATGGCAACGCCAAAAACAATTCGCATGGTTCTTTGCTGGGCTGCACCTTCAATCATAGCGATAAAAACAAAGGAATCGGCATTAAAGTGCTTGGCGCCAATCACGGCTATGTCTTTACCGGATGCCAGGTTTTTTATTCCAAGATCTATGTAGAGGATTCCAGCGGAATTCAGTTCAACGACTTTAACTTTGGTAAAAATTCGGAAATTATCGTTCGCGGCGGTCAGATCACTATGTTTTCCAATTGCATTTTCACCGGTATGCCGACCGTGACACTGGAAAGTGACCCTATCGTCAAGAGTCATCATTGCTTTACGCGTACGGGTGAAGAAGTGATTATTGGAAAGTGAGGCAAAAAAATGGAACAACAAGAGCTTTTAATTGGATCTACTTTGGATGGCTCGATGCAGCCCTCTTTATTCTACAAATCTGAGTCGGCGGAAAAACGGCCGTTGTTGGTAGGGCTCCATACCTGGAGCTATGACCGTTTTAACCAGATCAAGAATATGCTGCCGGTGGCGGAAGAGCATGATTTCAATCTCCTTTTACCGGAGTTTCGCGGTAAAAACCTTGCGGAGAACCCTCATTGCCGGGAAGCCTGCGGTTCGGAGCTGGCGAAGCAAGATATACAGGATGCCATTGACTATGTGATTGCACATGAAAACGTAGATCCGGAGAACGTTTTTCTTTTGGGTTTGAGCGGCGGCGGTCATATGGCGCTCTTGATGGCAGGAAAGTGTCCGGAGTACTTCAAGGCTATTGGCTCATTTGTGCCCGTTACCGATCTGAGAAAGTTTGTCAAGGAAAGTAAGATATACCGCCAAAGTGTTTTTGACTGTTGCGGCGAAGATGAAGCTGAACTTTTGAAGCGTTCACCGGTCAACTATATCGATACCATTGCCAAAGCAAATTTGAAGATTTTTCACGGTAAGTACGATCCGATCGTACCTGTCAGTCACAGCATTACTCTTTTCAATCAGTTGATGGAGAAGTATCCGCAGTCTCGTGTCTTTTTGGACATTTTTGATGGTAAACATCAAATTGATATGCATGAGGCGACCTATTGGATTCTTTCTCAGTATAAAAAGACTAAAAAGGTCGAAGTGACCGGTTAAATAATAATACCCCAAAGGCAACTCTTTGGGGTATTAATTATTATGAATGCGAGCGATAGTTTTTTTATATTTGTCTGTTTCTTTGTGTTTTATTATAATGTAAAGTATGAAATAAAAGGGGAGAAGCATATGACCATTCAGCAGTGCAAATATGTTTTGAAAATTGCAAAAACAGGCTCTTTTACAGAGGCTGCGAAGCAACTCTTTATTGCGCAGTCTTCGCTTTCAATCAGCGTAAAATCTTTGGAGCAGGAACTGAATATTAAGATCTTTGACCGCTCTGGGAATGGTGTTTTTCTGACGGAGGATGGCGCCGAGTTTGTTCGGTATGCGGAGCAGATCGTTGAAAATGATGATTTTATCACGCAACGCTATAAAGTTCGCAACGTGCAGCAAAAACTTCATATTGCAACCCAGCATTATGATTTTGTGGCGGATATTTTTGCGGGTTTTCTGGGGAAAATCGATGAGGAGAATTATAAGTTTTCCATCCGAGAAATTGAGACCCATCGCGTGATACGGGATGTGGAAACGGCTTATAGCGATATTGGGATCATTGCGATCAAAGACGGGGATTATGAGGTGATGAAACGCTATCTCGGTAAAAGAGGGCTGATCTTTACGCCGCTTTTGAACGTGGCGCCTCACGTCTTCTTTAGAAAGGAACATCCGCTTTCTCATTGTGAGGTATTGAATAGTGCGGACTTAAAAGAGTACCCCTATGTATCCTACGAGCAAGGTGAACATAATAGCTCTTTCTTTACCGAGGAGATTATGGATGCGTCCTATCTCGATAAGCATATTGAGATCAGCGATCGTGCCACTTTAATGAACGTCATGCTGGTGACGGATGCGTATACCATCGGTACCGGTATTATGCCCTCGGCTTTGAATAAGGGCGATATCGTCAGTATTCCGTTTGAGAGCGAAGAAGCTTATATTATTGGCTATATTTTGAATGAAAATCGTAAGGTTTCAGAAATGATAGAAAAATTCATTGATCTTTTGGAAGTGTCTATGAAAAAACATAACGTAGGAGGCAACTAAATGAAAGCGCTCGTAAAGAAGTTTCCCGAAAGAGGTCTTTGGTTGGAAGAGGTTCCTGAGCCGATTACCGGAAGTAACGATGTTAAGATCAAGATCCATAAGACGGCAATTTGCGGAACGGATCTTCATATTTATAATTGGGACGAATGGTCGCAGAAAACCATCCAGACCCCTCGCGTCATTGGCCATGAATATGTGGGCGAGATCGTTGAAGTAGGCGAGAACGTCAAAAACTGGAAAGTAGGTGAGCTGGTTTCCGGTGAAGGTCATATTGTATGCGGGAAATGCAGAAACTGTCTTGCGGGTCATGGCCATCTTTGTAAAGATACTGTCGGCGTTGGTGTAAATCGAGACGGTGCCTTTGCGGAATATCTTGTGATTCCTCAGGAAAACGTCCGTCGATGCGAAGAGGGCGTTCCCGAAGAGATGTATGCTATTTTTGATCCGTTCGGTAATGCGGTACATACAGCTCTTTCTTTTGACCTGACCGGTGAGGATGTCTTGATCACCGGTGCAGGCCCGATCGGTATTATGGCTGCCGCCGTCTGTAAGTTCAGCGGTGCGCGTCACGTTGTCATTACCGATATCAATGATGAGCGTTTAGAACTGGCGAAGAAATTAGGAATTCAATATACGGTTAATACAGCAAAGCAGGATCTTAGAGAGGTCATGGATCAGATTCTCATTAAGGAAGGATTTGACGTGGGTCTTGAGATGTCCGGAAGTGAAATTGCATTTAATACCATGATCGATCATATGATCCATGGCGGTAAGATCGCCCTTTTGGGTTTGCTGAAAAGCGATACCAAGATCGACTGGTCTAAGGTGATCTTTAACGGCTTGATCATTAAAGGTATTTACGGACGTGAAATGCATGAGACCTGGTACAAAATGTCCGCCATGCTGCAAGGCGGCTTGGATATCTCCAATATCATCACTCACCGGATGGACATCCGCGATTATGAAAAAGGCTTTGAAGCCATGAACAGCGGAAAATGCGGCAAGGTGATCTTGGATTGGACTGCACTGAACGAAGGAGAATAAACGATGAAAACAGCTTTGAAGTATTTTGAAGAAACCTGCAAGAACATTGAAAAGGAAGGCTTGACCAAAAACGAAAAGGTGATTACCACGCCTCAAGGGGCAAAGGTGGCTTTGTCGGATGGATCTGAAGTAATCAATATGTGTGCAAACAATTATCTTGGCTTGGCAAATAACCAAGAGGTAATTGAAGCCGTTAAGGCAAGCTATTCAGAGTATGGATATGGTCTTTCTTCCGTGCGCTTTATTTGCGGAACGCAGTCCGTGCATAAAAAGTTGGAGGAAAAACTAAGCGCGTTCTTAGGAACTGAAGATACGATTCTTTATTCTTCTTGCTTTGATGCAAACGGTGGACTTTTTGAAACGTTGCTGACTGATGAAGACGCTGTGATCAGCGATGAATTGAACCACGCCAGCATCATCGACGGTGTTCGGCTTTGTAAAGCAAAGCGCTTCCGTTATAAAAACAACGATATGATTGACCTGCGTGCGAAATTAGAAGAAGCCAAGGATTGCCGTATCAAGTTGATCGCTACGGACGGTGTTTTCTCAATGGATGGCATTGTGGCCGATTTGAAGAGTATTTGCGATCTGGCGGATGAATATGACGCTTTGGTGATGGTGGATGACAGCCATGCAGCCGGGTTTATGGGCGTTACCGGAAGAGGTACGCCGGAGCATTGCGGTGTAAGCGGAAGAGTTGATATTATCACCGGCACCTTTGGCAAGGCTTTGGGCGGTGCATCCGGCGGATTTACCTCCGGGCGTAAGGAAATCATCGCCCTGCTTCGTCAGCGCTCCAGACCCTATTTGTTCTCCAATACGCTGGCTCCGGCTGTGGCCGCAGGGTCTTTGAAGGTGTTGGAGATTATCGAAAGAGATCTTTCGATGAGAGAAAAACTCTTTGCAAACACTAAACTTTTTGCCGAGAAGATCAAAGAGATCGGCTTGGACGTGATGGATGGCGGAACACCCATTATTCCGGTCATGCTTTATGATGAACATAAAGCCGTCGAAATGGCGAAGCGGATGATGGAAAAAGGCGTTTATGTGGTTGCCTTTTCCTATCCCGTTGTACCCAAAGGAAAAGCTCGGATCCGTACCCAGCTTTCTGCCGCCCTCAGCGAAGAGGATATTCTCTATATCGTTGATTGCTTTAAACAGGTGAAAGAAGAAATGGGACTTTAAGTCTAAAATAATTAAAACGCTCTATACTTATCTTAAGGAGATGAAGTATGGAGCGTTTTATATTTGTCTTTTTAAAAGGATCTTTAATTGGCGGTACATTGACGGTTCCTGGCGTCAGCGGTGGAACGATGGCAATTATTCTTGGTATCTATGAACCGTTGATCCAAGCGGTTAACGGAGTGGTAAAAGGGGAAGGGCGGCGTAAAAAAATACTGTTTTTGCTGGTTTTCTCCGTAGGCGCCTTGCTGGGAATTTTTGTTCTGTCCGGCGTTGTGACTAATCTCTTGACGCACTTTCCTATGCCGATGCTATGCTTCTTTATCGGTGCCGTGGCCGGCGGAGTTCCGGCACTTCTTCGTGAAATGAAACCGTATATATTTCATTGGTATCATTTCTTTTTTCTCTTAAGCGGTGCCGGGCTTGTTATTTTGATTTCTATGATACCGCAAGGATTGTTTGACGTTTCCTCAGGAGGGGTATTATGGAAGGCGGTGGGAGGATTGCTTGCTGCGGTTGCCCTGGTACTTCCGGGAATTAGTGTTTCTCATCTGTTGTATGTACTGGGAATTTATGAAGGGCTAATGACTTCTATCGCGAAATTTGATTTTATTCCGATCTTGCCGTTTGCTATCGGTTTGATGTTGGGTGTTTTGCTGACCGCAAAAGCGGTGGAATACCTTTTTTATCGCTATCGAATTCCTACGTATTTAATGATCCTTGGGTTTGTGGGTGGTTCGGTTGTTGAAATGATGGGCGGTGTGGTGACCGACCATTTAACGATGTCCTGTCCTTTGATGCTGCTACTGGGATATTTTACGATCTTTTATCTGTTTAAAAAGAGTAAAGCCGGCGCATAGCGCCGGCTTTTAAATTAGTAGTTTCGGACGGTGGAGGAGATCATCGTCCAGGATCGGGCTTTGTCTACGTTGCTTTCCAAAAGCTTCTCTTCCAATTGTTCGATCTTTTCGATTTCATTGTTAAGAAAACGCTGCAGCGTAAGCTTGGTGGAGAATAAGCGTTCTTTTAGACCGCCCAATCGCAGCTCGATGATATCAAATCCAAAAGTTTTTGCGTCGTGATACCATTCGTCGCGCGCGGCGATAATATAGGCGTTCAATGCCTCGATGGTGGCCGGGATCCGTTTTGCGGCGATGGTATTCAGCGTGGTACGATCATTGGCATGATAAGCGTTGCGAATTTCCAAGGAAAGAGTGGCTTTCAGTGCCAGCAGTCTGCAGAGTGCCTCGGAAGATTTAAGGATATAGGAAAACTGGTTTTCGGGCACTTTTGCGAGCCGTTCTGCCATTTCGGCATATTCCTCTTTGAATTCCGGTTTCACGCGGAAGTCAAGCCAGCCACCCAAGGGATCGTTATAAAGCAGGTGCTTGGCATTAACGTCTCTACGGCCGGTTGGATCTACGTCGGAAAGGAGATTGGGACGGTCGATCAGCAAAAAGTCGTCCATTTCCATTTGGAATGTTTCGGCAAATCGCTTTTTGATCCACGCACGATCCTCGCCCTTGGCATAGCAGTATTCTGCGTACTGCTGAAGGGTGGGCATAATGGAAAAATTAGAGGCTTCATTGCCGTTATCACCCCAGGCGGTGGCGATTACCATGGGGAGTTTTTCCTCTCGCGCAACCCTAAGATGCAGCTCGTTGACATATAAGGAGAAGTAGTTTCTGGGCGCCATGCCGCTCCATTTCCAGGCGCCGCCTGCAAAGATGGTGGGATTATTGAACTGCTGGTGACAATGGATCATGTGACGGAATTTCTTTTCGTCCGGCGTATAATAGTCCCAGTAGACCAACGATACGTTTTCGGGAACCATATCAATATACTTCTGCTCGATTTCGCCCTCGGAAATGTAATATTGATCAAATGCGATACGGAAGAACATATCGCTCCAGATCATCGGTTTAAATTGATATTTTTCGCAAATCTTAGAGACCCGATCCAAGTGTTCTAAAAAGATCTCATTACGGTTGCGATAACCGTTTTTAGATAGATAGTTTCCGGTTCCCATTGCAACGGCTTCATCCATACCAATATGGATGCGGTCGGTATGGAAGCATTCGCGGCAACTTTTAATCATGGCTTCGATGAAATCATAGGTCTTTTCGTCTCCGGCGAGGATGGTATCTCCTCTATCGAGAATATCGCCGAACGCAGGCCAGCGAAGTGCGGCCTCCAGATGCGCCAGTACCTGCATACAGGGGATGACTTCAATTCCAAAACTAAGCGCATAGGTGTCAATCTCTTTGAGCTCGGTTTGAGAAAAACGGCCGCGCAGATAGCCGAAGAAGGGGTATTCCGGAACTTCGTATGTATCTTCGGTATAAAGCATAAAGGAGGTAAATCCCATCAGCGCCAGATAGCGGATCATGCGCTTGGCACTCTCTAAATGAAAGACCGCATTGCGAGAGCAATCGGACATCAGGCAGAGATCCTGAAATGCCGGTGTTTCTTCGTATACAGAATTCTCAGTCAATCTTCCGGGCAGCATGGTCAGTGCGCGGAAAAACTCCGGAATACGATGATATTCGATAACTGCCGTACCATCATCGATGATGATTTTTGCGCCGCTTTCATTTTTGCGCACTTCAACGATCACGCCATCTTCGGCGATCTCAAAGGGAAGCATAGGGGCAATTTCTTTAAGCGGTGCTTTTAATTCATCGGGAAGATTTTTAAATTGAATTTTCATGATGGCCTCCTTTATGAATGGTCTTATTGTCGTGATTATATCATGACGAATAAGATATTTCAACTTTTACTTGCAATTTAAAGGCAAAAATATTAGAATAAAAATAACTATATTCAAAGGATGAAAACGATTGATTAGAATTGTGATTGTGGGTGGCGGACCAGCCGGAATGATGGCGGCAATTCAGGCTGCATCTGAGGGTGCCGAGGTGACGCTGATTGAGCAAAATAATATATTGGGCAGAAAGCTTTTGATCACGGGGAAGGGCCGTTGCAACGTTACGAACTTTTGCTCTGAAGAGGAACTGATCTCTCAGGTTGTGACGAACCCGAAGTTTCTCTATTCTGCTTTCTCGGCGTTTAATGCCTATGATGCTTATGCTTTTTTTGAGGAGCATGGGGTACCTTTAAAAATCGAACGCGGCAATCGTGTGTTTCCGGACTCCGATCGGGCGGCTGACGTGCGCAACGCGCTAAAGCGTGCCATGGTTCAACTGGGGGTTCGGATAATTGAGGATGAGATCAAAAAAGTTTCCGTTGACCCCTTCGTTTTAGAGGGGGCGGCAGGAACGTATTATGCCGACCGGATCATTTTAGCAACGGGCGGTCGCTCTTATCCTTTGACCGGTTCCGATGGGGATGGTTATCGCTTTGCTTCGGCGTTGGGGCATCGCATCGTTAAACCGGAAGCAGCCTTAGTTTCTTTGCGTGCGCAGGGTGAGAATTGTGCGGAATTAATGGGGCTTTCTCTGAAAAACGTAAAATTGAGCGTTCATGATTGTAAAGGGAAAGAACTTTACAATGATTTCGGCGAAATGCTCTTTACGCATGAGGGAATTTCCGGTCCCATCGTTCTTTCTGCGTCGTCTCATTTGAAAAGCAAAGATTTTCCGTGTGTGGCGGAGATTGATTTAAAGCCTGCTTTGGATGAGGCTACGCTGGACAAGCGGCTGCTTCGCGATTTTGAGGAGCAAGCCAATAAGGATTTTCATAATTCTTTGGGCAAGCTGTTACCGAAGAAACTAATTCCGGTTGTTGTGAGACGGAGCGGAATTGCGCCGGAAACCAAGATTCATCAGATTACCCGTGCCCAACGGGAACAATTGAAGTCGGAGGCCAAGCGGTCT